>NZ_JBGOOU010000019.1:0-102429 GCF_041439815.1 Vibrio sp. 1F279
TCTGGCTCTGGCTCTGGCTCTGGCTCTGGCTCTGGCTCTGGCTCTGGCTCTGGCTTTTTAGTTTGTGATTCGTCGCTAGACTCGTCAACAAGAAAAGCATCAGATTCAAAGTTTTCATCGCCTAACAGCGCAGTAAAGTAATCATCGATTGCTTGTTCACTCGATAAACTTGGTTGCGTCAATGTCGATTCGTTATTCGCGCTCATTTATCGCTAACCTCTCGAGATAAATAAGCAGCTGTTTATAAGCAAATACACCACGGCTACCCGATGCGAAATGAGATGCTGGCAAACGTTTTAGACTGGCATCGCGAAACTTGGTATCAATCGGCACAGCAGAGGTCCAAACTTGGTTTGGATAGTCATCTTTAAGCTGAGTCAATGTTTGCAATGATGCTTTCGTTCGCTTGTCGTACATCGTCGGGACAATCGTCACCTTAAACGGTGTTTTGCGAGACTTCTGCATAATGGTTAGAGTGCGAATCATGCGCTCTAAACCCTTCATCGCCAAAAATTCAGTCTGTACCGGAATCAAGATACGATCACTGGCAGCCAACGCATTCACCATCATCACACCAAGAATAGGCGGACAATCGATAAGCACGTAGTCATAGTCATCTTTCAAAGCGGCTAAAGCACGCTTTAAGATCAAGCCCATACCACTTCGATTTCCCATTACACGGTCTAATGTCGCCAATGACATGTGTGCGGGAATAATATCGATACCTTCAATTTCGGTCTGTATAGTCAATGCTCTCACAGCTTGCGTAGAAAACTCACGCAGCTGGAACAGATCAAACAGGCTCGATTCCACCGTATCTGAGTCGTAACCCAGATAGGTGGTTAGTGATGCATGTGGGTCAGTATCAACCAACAACACACGATGACCCTTTAAGGCAAGTAAGCCAGCTAGGGTCACTGTCGTCGTCGTTTTCCCAACGCCACCTTTTTGGTTTGCAACACTCCAAACAATCATGTCGATTTACCTAAGCTAACCCAACTTCGACCAAAATCCGTTCCGCAACGCGGTCTAGAGGTAGGTCTTCAGTAGAAATGCCAGCTTTTGCTACAGCTTGAGGCATACCATATACAACACAACTATCTTCGTCTTGCGCCCAAATGGTCGAACCCGCTGTTTTTAACATGCGAGAACCTTCTCGACCATCAGCTCCCATACCGGTCAGTATCATAGACAACACTTTATCGCCGTAGATCTTAGCTGCAGAACCAAAAGTGACATCGACACAAGGCTTGTAGTTCATTCGGTCACCACCATCGATAATCTTCAGACGCGCCGAACCCGGGCGACCATCAATCATCATTTGCTTTCCGCCTGGAGCAAGATAAGCCACCCCAGGTTTCAACAGGTCTCCGTCTTGAGCTTCACGAACTTCAATCTTACACAAGGTATTCAATCGGCTAGCAAAAGCAGCGGTGAACGTTGCTGGCATATGCTGCACTAACACAATCGGATGTGGGTAGCTGGCAGGGATGCGTGTCAAAATTTTCTGTAGTGCAACTGGCCCACCAGTAGAAGTACCAATAGCAGTTAATTGATACTTTTTACCCGAGGCTCTGAATTTCGCGGTTGAAGCAACCGCTGGTTTAGCAGCAGGGGCTGTTGCTGAAATAGATTGACGCAATGGCGCCGTAGCTGTTGCAGTAGCTCTTGGCGCAACAGGAGTGCGTCGCATAAACGCGCGCTTTGCCGCAATCTGAATCACGCGCTGTTGAAGCAATGCGACAGCATCGTCACGGTTACGAGCGATGTCTTCAAATTTCTTAGGTAAGAAATCTAGAGCACCAGCATCTAACGCATCTAACGTTGCTCTTGCACCATCATGCGTTAGCGATGAAAACATCAAAATAGGCGTCGGAGACGCAGCCATAATTTCACGAACGGCAGTAATACCGTCCATGACAGGCATCTCGATGTCCATGGTAATTACGTCAGGTCTTAGCTTTTTCGCTTTCTCAACCGCTTCTTTACCGTTTACTGCTACATCGATGACTTCTAGGCGAGCCTCCGAGTTGATGATCTCGCTTACTCTACGACGAAAGAAGCTCGAATCATCAACGACTAATACTTTAATCGCCATATTTATCCTTAAGTTAAATTCTTGATGCAGCTGCGTACTGCTTCAACAAGTCCGGCACATCTAAAATCAATGCTATGTGACCGTCACTTGTAATTGTCGCACCTGCCATTCCTGGCGTGCCTTGTAGAAGCTTATCAAGTGGCTTAATAACCACTTCTTCTTGGCCGATAAGCGCATCGACAACAAAACCAACACGTTGACTACCAAGTTGCACAATAACAACATGACCATGACCTTGACGTCCTTCAACAAGACCTTCTTTAGGTGTAAGCCAATTTTGTAAGTAGAACAGTGGAATAGACTTATCACGAACGATAATCGTTAGCTGGCCATCAACCACGTTTGTGCGGCTTAGGTCTAGGTGGAAAATTTCATTTACAGAAGCCAGTGGCAATGCGAACGGGTGACCCGCAACACCGACCATTAAGGTTGGTAGAATCGCAAGTGTCAACGGAACCTTAATGGTTATCTTGGTGCCTTGGCCCATCTCTGAGTCGATATCAATTGAACCATTCAGTGTGTTGATCGCTGTTTTCACAACGTCCATACCTACACCACGGCCAGAGATATCTGAGATCTTTTCTTTACTTGAAAAGCCAGGAGCAAAGATTAGATTGAAACACTCTTTATTTGTTAGGCGAGACGCTGCATCATCATCCATCAGACCGCGCTTAACCGCGATAGCACGAAGCTTATCAGGGTCCATACCGCCGCCATCATCAACGATAGCCAGTTCAATGTGGTCGCCTTCTTGAGAGGCAGACAGAATCACTTTACCGGTTTTAGATTTACCCGCAGCAACACGGTCGTCCGGCATTTCGATACCATGATCAACAGAGTTTCTCACCAAGTGAATCAGGGGATCAGCAAGTGCTTCTACTAAGTTTTTATCAAGATCCGTTTCTTCGCCACGCATTTCAAGAACGATGTCTTTCTTCAAGGTACGAGCAAGGTCACGGACAACGCGTGGGAATCGACCAAATACTTTCTTGATCGGCTGCATACGCGTCTTCATTACTGCACCTTGTAGGTCAGCAGTAACAACGTCTAAGTTAGAGACAGCTTTCGACATTTCTTCGTCATTGCTGTTTAAACCTAAGCTAACAAGGCGGTTACGGACCAAGACTAGCTCACCCACCATGTTCATGATGGTATCCAGTGTTGATGTATCAACACGAACTGTGGCTTCAGCTTGCTGCTTCTTCGCAGGCGCTTTAACTTCAGCTTTTGCTGGTACGCTAGGCTTAGGCTCTGCTTTTACAGCAACAGGAGCAGGCTGTGGTTTAGGAGCGACTTTCGGCGCAACAGGCTCAGGCTTCGCTTGTACAGGCTTAGTCGCAGCATCCAACTCTTCAATTGAAGGGCCGTTACCTGAACCGTGTAACTGGTCAAGTAAACTCTCAAACTCAGCATCAGTCATTAGGTCATCGCCTTCAGACTTTACTGGTGCTTTGGCTACCGGAGCGACTGGAGGAGGTGGTGGCGTTGAGCTTGCAGCTGTCGGGCTTTGACCTGCACCATGCAACTCATCTAACAACTTTTCAAATTCGTCGTCAGTAATGTCACCACTCGCAGCAACTGGCTGAGGTGCCACAGGTGCTGGCGCTGGTGTGTCTAGAGATGATGTCGTTGGTGAACCACCCTTACCGTGAAGTTCATCAAGTAAACGCTCAAATTCATCTTCAGAAATATCATCCACGGAAGATGCACTGATGTTTGTACTTTCAGCAGTAGGTTCCGGAGCAATAACAGGCTCAGGAGCTGCAACGATAGGCTCAGGGATAACCGGTGCTGGAGCCTCTACTGGTGCCACTTCATCTTCAGACTCTGGCTTGCAGAGGCGATGAAGTTCATCCAGTAAAGATTGGTCTGCTGGTACTAAAGCTTCCTCATCTTGCACGGCTTTAAACTGTACATTGACTGTATCTAAAGCCTGTAGCATCGTATCCATTAGACCTGATGTTACACTGCGTTGGCCATTTCTTAGAATGTCGAACACATTCTCAGCACCATGACAAGTATCCACCAGCTCGGTCAATGCTAGGAAACCAGCACCACCTTTTACTGTATGGAAACCACGGAAAATAGCGTTTAGTAGTTCTTTGTCGTCAGGGTTATTCTCTAGCTCTACCAGTTGTTCTGATAGGAGTTCAAGGATCTCCCCTGCTTCGACTAAAAAGTCCTGAAGAATATCTTCGTCTAAATCGTAGCTCATACGTTACCTTTAAAATCCAAGACTGGATAACAAATCGTCGACTTCATCTTGAGATGCAACAGCATCTTCACGAGCTTCTGGGTTCATGATCGGCCCCTCAGGAGCAATAGATGCTTTCTTATCTGTCTCTGGTGTGGGTTCTATTTGATTCGCACCGAATACGGTGAGAATCTCTACCAGACGTCCTTCAACCTCATTCACCAAGGTAATAACTTTGCTAATAATCTGCCCAGTTAAATCTTGGAAATCCTGAGCCATCAAGATTTCAGTCAGTTGTCCACGTAGTTCAGTACTATCGCCTTCTACTTGGACAAGTAATCCATCAATGCGGTGGCATAAAGCTTTGAATGTTACTAGCTCAATGCGGCCATGCATCAGTTCATTCCATTGAGGCCTTACTTGAAGTAAACACTCGTGTAAATTAGTTGCAATTGGCATACAGCGATCGACAGCGTCCATCGTTTTGTTCGCCGCAACTTCCGTTTTATCAATGACATATTGAAGGCGATCCCTGGCGTCAGGGATTTCATCCTTTGCGATAACGTTAATACGCTCGTCAAAGTTGAATTGTGTCAAAGAATCATGGAGGTCACGAGTCAGACTGCCTATTTCTTGAAGCATTGGGTTATCTTGAAGATTAAAATTATCTTCATAAATGCTTCTAACAAGAGAATCAGCACCTTGCTGCTCGTCGTTTTCAAGCAGCTCTACTAATTTTTTTGCTTGTTCTAATGAAATCATCCTGAGTCCGGCCTTACTCCGCATAGTTTGTGACGCTTCAGCTTTAGAGGTAAACGGGAAACAAAAAAGTTAATGTCTCTCTATGAAGCGCCTGAAACAGGTTCTTATGAGTGCTTATAAACGCTCAAAAATCTTGTCGAGTTTCTCTTTTAGAGTTGCGGCAGTGAACGGCTTCACAATGTAACCATTAACACCCGCTTGCGCTGCTTCGATGATCTGCTCACGCTTAGCTTCTGCTGTGATCATAAGCACTGGAAGGTGCTTAAGTTCAGCGTCTGCACGGACGTGTTTTAGAAGATCAATACCTTGCATACCCGGCATGTTCCAGTCAGTTACCACGAAATCAAATTCGCCTTTTTTCAGCATAGGTAACGCGGTCAAGCCATCGTCTGCTTCTTGAGTGTTGTTGAAACCTAAATCGCGAAGTAGGTTTTTAACAATTCGGCGCATCGTTGAAAAATCATCAACAATGAGAATTTTCATGTTTTTGTTCAAATTAGCCTCCACTGAATAAAATCAGTGTTGTTAGTCGTTCTGTGTCCAAGCACTTAACTTAGTGCGTAAACGCTGCATAGATTGGCTTAGTATTTGGCTGACACGAGATTCGCTGACACCTAATACTTCCCCAATCTCTTTTAAATTGAGTTCTTCGTCGTAATAAAGCGAAAGCACGAGGCCTTCCCTTTCCGGAAGTTGTTTTATCGAGTCGATCAAAGCTTGGCGGAATGATTCATCTGCAACCCCTTGAAAAGGCGTATTATCTTGAGAATCTTCATTCGGAGATATTACATCATCAGAGACACCTAAGTCTTCTATCCCTACCAATTTTGAGCAATTAATATCAGTTAAAGCACTGTGATACTGGTCTAAACTCAGCCCCATGTGCTTTGCCACCTCAGCATCACTGGGATCGCGATTGAGAGTGCCCTCTAATTCCGCGATTGCACTACTGATTTCTCGATTGTTTTTATGAACCGATCTCGGGACCCAATCCCCGCGGCGAATGTCATCCAACATTGCCCCACGAATTCGAATACCTGCGTACGTCTCAAAGCTTGCGCCTTTAGTACCATCATAGTTCTGCTGTGCTTCAATCAGGCCAATCATGCCGGCTTGAATCAAGTCATCAACTAATACATTAGGCGGTAATCGCCCCAACAAATGATGAGCGATACGCTTAACCAACACAGAGTACTTCTCAAAAAAAGCCTGCTGGCTATTGTGATTAGCATGTTGATCGTAAGTAAGCGCTTTATTCACCAAATGGTTCCTCTATAAATTCAGTACGGTTTAGCAGCCTTTCAACAAAAAACTCCAAGTGTCCGCTTGGTGTTTTTGGTATTGGCCAGGTCAATGCCTTATTAGCCAAAGATCTGATTGCCAATGCAGCTGGAGAGCGAGGAAACGCATCGACTACGATTTTCTGTCTCTTAACTGATTGACGTACTTTATCATCTAAAGGAATACATGCTACGAGTTCGAGGCTCACATTCAAGAAGCGCTCTGTGACCAAAGTCAACTTTGCAAATAATTCTCGGCCTT
Organism: Vibrio sp. 1F279; assembly: GCF_041439815.1. Classification (NCBI taxonomy): domain Bacteria; kingdom Pseudomonadati; phylum Pseudomonadota; class Gammaproteobacteria; order Vibrionales; family Vibrionaceae; genus Vibrio; species Vibrio sp. 1F279. The sequence continues at coordinate 6,597 of NZ_JBGOOU010000019.1, forward strand.
CGCGATAGCTTCTGACCATATTTGCAACAATTTTGAATCGCTGTACTTGGTGCTCTCGACTCAACAGCTTAATCAATGCATATGCATCAGTAATCGACGTTGGTTCATCACAAACCACCACAACCACATCCTGCGCAGCTCTTGAAAAGCTGATGACCATATCGGATATACCCGCTGCGGTATCAACCAATAAGATATCCATCTCATCTTCAAGCGAACCAAAAGCACGAATCAACCCGGCGTGTTGAGCGTGTGAAAGTTCAGTCATGCTTTGTGTGCCTGATGTCGCTGGAATAATTTTAATTCCGTGCGGCCCTTCGACAATCGCATCCTTAAGTTCACACTCGCCAGCCAACACATGCCCAAGATTTCGTTTAGAACGAATGCCGAGCATGATGTCTACGTTAGCTAATCCTAAATCGGCATCCAGCACCATGACTTTCTTGCCTTGGCGAGCCATACAAATAGCCATACCTAACGTTACATTCGATTTACCTACGCCTCCCTTGCCACCCGTTACAGCGATAACTTTTGTGAGTGAAGGCTGGGTTAAGCGACGGAGGCCGCTAGCTTGATCGTGTATCATATTCTCATTCATATTTATCCGCCGCCTAGAGCCCTTCAGAATCGCTATTCCAGTAATGAGGTTCATTCTCTGTCGATTTTTCTAATAACTCATTGGCCTTAGCAATCATGTACTTTGGCTGAGCAATAACGATATCTTCAGGAACTCGTTGACCATTTGCTATATAAGCAACTGGTAATGCATTTTGTATTACCACACTGATGAACTCACCCAAACTAAGTGATTCGTCCAGCTTCGTCAGGATACATCCCGACAGCGGGATTCTTCTAAAGTGTTCAATGGTTTCTTGTAGTACTTTGCGTTGCGCGGTTGCGGGTAACACAAGGTAACTATTGATAACGGAACCACTCTCTTGCATCAATGTGTCTAACTGCTCAGATAGGCGAACATCTCGCTGCCCCATACCTGCAGTATCGACTAGAATCAGGCGACGATTACGTAACTGATATATTACATCGGCCAATTCACTAGAATCTTTAGCAACTCTTACAGGACAACCCATAATTCGACCATAAATCGATAACTGCTCATGTGCACCTATGCGATATGTATCTGTTGTCACAAGAGCAACGTTGTCTGCACCGTACTCCATTGCTGCACGGGCTGCGAGCTTAGCAACGGTTGTTGTTTTACCTACGCCAGTCGGGCCAAGTAAGGCCACAATACCGCCGCGTTTTAAAATATCTTTTTGTGTTACTGAGATTTGATCAGCGACCAGAGCAAGCAAGGCTTTCCATGCTCGTGCTGGTTTTGTGTCTTCTGGAATGTAACAGGCCATTTGATCGGCGAGTTCTGCCGAAACACCCATACGTTCTAGGCGCTTGATAAGCATCGCTCGCAAAGGTTCGCGACGTTCGACTTCTTGCCACATGAGCCCAGAGACTTGATGCTCTAATAAACGACGAATTGAAGTCATCTCGTCGCGCATCGTTTCCATTTCAGTATCTGAACCTTTGGATTGAGTGTTCTCTCGACCACGATCATAACGGGTAGGATCTAAGCGAGGTGCTGGACGCTCTACTCTGCGATCTTCGGCAATCAATTTAGATAAACCCGTTTCACGAGCAAAGGCCGAGTCAAGGCTGCCGCTAGAATGCTGGCTACTCTGAGGTTGATGACCGTTACTTGACTGGCGATTGAGCAATGCTGATAACGAGTCTTCGTTTTCAGCGCGATGTTGTTGCTCATCGTCGGCGCCATGACTGTATTGCTTTAGCATATTCGCAAAGCGCTTGGTCATTGAGCGTCCACCTTCTGCATTCGGCTGGATGCTAACCTTGTCATCATCTAATTGACGACGCCCAGTTGGCAATTTGGGCTCAGACATTTGAGTGTACTGGCTTTGCGTAGGCTGCTGAGGTTTATTGAGTCTGGGACTTGCTGTCGACGGGCTGGAATCGCCATCAATAGCGGCAACAATTTCCACACCACCTGCGACCTTTTTGTTAGACATGATCACCGCTTCTGAGCCAAGTTCTTCTTTAACTTGGAGCAGGGCTGTTCGCATATCTTTTGCAAAAAATCGTTTAATTTTCAATTCGATCGTCCGTTCTAATTAGGCGGCTTAATTACCAACAGCTTGTACTATACGTATCTGCTTTTCGTCTGGTATCTCTTGGTAAGATAATACTCTCAAGCTTGGGATCGTGTTTTTCACGAACTTAGCCAGAGTCGAACGTAAAACACCAGAGGTCAATAATACCGCTGGCTCACCTTTCAGTTCTTGCTCTTGTGTCGCGTTACTGAGTGAGGTCTGTAAACGTTCGGCTAAACCAGGTTCAATACCAGCAGATTCTCCGCCGGATGCCTGCATGGTTTGATGCAAGATTTGTTCCAACTCAGGAATCAAGGTTATAACTGGTAATTCTGGCTCTATACCATTGATTTCTTGAACAATTAGTCGTTTTAGTGAGATACGAACAGCTGCAGTTAATATGTCAGGTTCTTGACTCTTAGAAGAGTACTCCGACAAAGTTTGGACAATGGTTCGAATATCACGAATTGGAATCGCTTCATTCAGTAGGTTTTGTAGAACTTTCACAACCACACCAAGCTGTAATTGATCCGGTACAAAACCTTCCACCAGCTTAGGTGTTGATCGGCTAAGCATCTCAAGTAAGTTTTGAACTTCTTCGTGGCCAATCAACTGTGAAGCGTTATTCGTTAACTGCTGGCTAAGGTGTGTGGCAAGTACGGTTGAAGAGTCTACAACCGTATAACCTAAGGCTTGTGCGTGTTCACGCTGCTCTTCACGAATCCAGACGGCTTCAAGGCCAAAGGCAGGGTCAATCGTCGGCTCTCCATCTATCATCCCATAGACTTGGCCAGGGTTAATCGCGAGCTCCATGTCCGGCTTGATCTCAGCCTCACCAACCGCTACCCCCATCAGGGTAATTCGATAGCTGTTTGGTGTCAGTTCCAGATTATCGCGAATGTGTACTGCTGGAATCAAGAAACCAAAATCTTGAGACAGCTTTTTCCGTACACCTTTCACGCGCTCAAGCAATTCACCACCTTGGTCTCTATCGACCAAAGGAATCAAGCGGTACCCCACTTCGAGACCAATAATGTCTACCGGTTGAACATCATCCCAAGACAGTTCTTTTTGCGATGCGGGCTTATCACCATTGGCATTAGCGGTTGCAGGTAGGTTTTTCTCTTCTACCTTTGCCTTGTTCTTTTTATCGATAAAGTAAGCCCCAGCCCCAGCAACCACAGCAAGGCTCAAGAAGGAGAAATATGGCATACCAGGAACAATACCCATGATGCCGAGGATAGCAGCGGTGATCATTAGGGCTTTAGGATTATCGAACATTTGGAAGACAAGTTGTTCGCCCATGTCTTCATCAGTATTTTGACGCGTTACCATCATCGCCGCAGCAATAGAAAGTAACAGCGATGGTATTTGTGCAACCAGACCATCACCGATAGTCAGTAGCGTATAGATTTCGATGGCTTCACCAAAACCAAGGTCAAACTGAGCCATACCGATACTCAAGCCGCCAATGATGTTGATGAACAATATCAAGATACCGGCTATTGCATCGCCTTTAACAAACTTAGATGCACCGTCCATCGAGCCGTAAAAGTCAGCCTCTTTGGTCACTTCAAAACGTCGAGTACGAGCCTGATCTTGGTCGATCAAACCCGCATTCAAGTCGGCATCGATTGCCATCTGTTTACCCGGAAGAGCATCTAGGGTGAAACGCGCACTTACTTCCGAAATACGACCCGCACCTTTGGTTACAACCATGAAGTTGATGATCATCAAAATCAAGAACACCACTAGACCTACCGCGTAGTTGCCGCCGATAACCACGTTACCAAAGGCTTCGATAACGTTACCGGCCGCGTCACCACCTTCGTGACCATGAAGCAATACCACACGTGTCGAAGCAACGTTCAAAGCTAATCGAAGTAGAGTCGCAATCAGAAGTACGGTCGGGAATGCAGCGAAGTCCAAAGGCCTGCGGGTATAAACCGAAACCAGTAATACAACCATGGACAGTGCAATGTTGAACGTGAAGAACATGTCCAACAAGAAGGCTGGTATTGGCAACACCACCATAGCGAGCGTCGCAAGTACCATAACGGGCGCGCCAATTGCAGGCATCGCACGATTAGGGATTTTAGGCAGCTTGTCCGCAAAAGGCAGGGAGAATTTCATAAGTCTAGACAGTTTCGCTATGTTGTAGCCATCTCACTAAGCTATTTGTTGAAGCTCAGGTCTAAGCTATGTTGCTATGGTTTATAGTGCATAGGTTCAAATGCACAGGTTTATAATACTAAGCTTTATATACTCGGGATTTATAACGCTAGGATTTATAATGACTGGGCCTATAATGCTCAGATTTACAATGCTAAGGTTATTAATGATCGGCTTATAATATTCGGGGTTGATATAGCAAACACTGTACCAACACTATTCGTCAAATTATTGCCATCGCCTCTTTAAAAAGAGGATTAGCTAGCCCGCTATTATCAGGGTTCATCAAGCAGAGCTCAAGCAATTGATCTAATGTCGTAAATCAGGTGGGATCGGCATATTAGAATCTTGGAGTTTTGGCCTCTCTCCGCCTCGTTTTCGGTACTGTTTCAGCTGAAATACATATGCAAGAACTTGAGCAACCGCTGTAAACAGACCGTCAGGAATTTGTTGTTCTAACTCGGTAGTGTGATAAAGCGCCCTAGCCAATGGTGGCGCAGGAACAATATAGATGTCATTTTCACGTGCAATTTCACGAATCTTCATTGCCATATGATCAACACCTTTAGCCACTACAACGGGGGCTTTGTCTTGATTCTGCTTATAGCGTAGAGCCACCGAGAAGTGCTCCGGGTTGGTCACTATCACATCCGCTTGAGGTACGTCAGCCATCATACGGCGCTGGGCTGCTTCTCTTTGCAACATACGAATGCGGCCCTTAACTTCAGGTTTACCTTCAGTATCTTTGTGCTCATCTTTAATTTCTTGTTTGGTCATCTTCAGCTGATCGGCGTGTTGCCAAATCTGGAACGGGATATCAATCGCCACCACGATAAGCAAAGAGCAGCTGATCAGTAGAATAAAATTGAGCAAGATATCTAAAGCGTGGAAGATATTCTGTGGGTATACCTCCATGCTCAGTTGCATTAAATCGTGTTGAGAAGCTTGAATAAGATAGATGGCCATTCCCGAAACAAGTGCCACTTTCAAGATAGATTTCAACAGTTCAACCCAACTCTGCAGGCCAAACATACGCTTAATACCACTGAGTGGGTTTAGCTTAGACGCCTTAGGCATCGCCGCCTGCATAGAGAAATTAATCCCCCCGACACCCGCAGCACCAATGACGGCTGCAACAAATAAGGTTATCAGGATTAAGAACAGCGGGAACAACAGGTTCACTAATGCGCCACCCGCAATTTCGAGAAGTTTTGTGGTATCAAAAACTTCTTCCCGACTCAGAGAAAACAGACGTTGCATTGTTTCGAACAAACCTTTCGCCATCGATTCACCAAACCACATTAAAGCAATCGCACCAACAATAAGTACCGACGCCGACGCTAACTCTTTTGACCTTGCAACCTGCCCTTTCTCTTTGGCCTGTTGCAAGCGTTTGGGCGTGGCGTCTTCCGTGCGTTCTTGACCGTCTGACTCTGCCATTTTAGTCTCCTAGCACTCTAACCTGATTAGACGACATATCTGTTGTTCGGTTTGTATCCAAAATAACTCATAGTGACTAAACAAGCCGCCAAGGATATACCAACAAAGCAATAGGCCCACGAGTAGCGCAAATGAGAAACCCAAAGAAAAGATATTTAGTTGAGGCGCCGCACGCGTCATTACACCAAACGAAAGGTTAATCGTCAGCAGCGCAATAATACCAGACAATGACATTGCTAATGCTGTTTTGAACATGATACCCAACCACAGAGCAAGCTCTCTATAATCAACAGAGGTCAAACTTCCACTGCCAATGGGTAAAGTCTTAAAGCTGAACACCACCAGCTGCAGCATTTTCAAGTGACCGTCAGTCTCCAAAAAAAACATGGTCGCTAGCAACATAAACAATTGGCCCAGTACTGGCGTGTTTTGCCCGTTAGCCGGATCCACCATAGAGGCGAAACCCAAGCTTGATTGCATACCTAAGATCTGGCCGAGCATTACGAAAGTTTGAATCATGAATTGGGTGACAAACCCCATGGCAACGCCAATCACGATTTGTTCAAATACCGTCAAGAAACCTTGGAAAGAGAGCAGTTCAATCTCTTTAGGAACAGCGGGGATCGCAGGCATCACCGCAAAGGTGATCGCTAAACCTAAATACAGACGAATACGCGGCGACACAAAGCGTGCACCGGTTACTGTCATCACCATCAGCATGGCTGAGATGCGAGTGTAGGGCCAAAAATAATTGGCTAACCACTCTAGTACAAGGCTCGTTGGGTATTCCATATCGGTTTAGTACAGAACTTGTGGCAAGCGTTCGATGAGTTCGAAAAAGAACTCCATCATCATTTGGGTCATCCAATGTGCAAACATCATCAACGCTAATAACGTCACGATCAAACGTGGTAGGAAACTTAAAGTTTGTTCATTAATCGAAGTAGCCGCTTGGAAAACAGCCACAACCAAACCAATCAGCAGGCTAGGGATAATTATGGCGCAAACCATAATTAATACCATCCAAAGGGCATCTTGGAACAAATCTACGAATATTTCAGGATTCATGCTTCCCCCAGCTACAAGGCAAAACTGCCGGCGAGTGTGGAGAGTATCAAATTCCAACCATCAACAAGGACGAACAACATCAACTTAAACGGCAACGATACAATCATTGGTGACAACATCATCATACCCATGGCCATCAAAACTGATGCCACCACCAAGTCGATAATTAGGAACGGCAAGAACAACATAAAGCCTATCTGGAAAGCTGTTTTCAATTCAGACGTGATAAACGCGGGAATCAGAACCGCCATTGAAACATCTTCTGGGTTAGTTACTTGCGCACCGGATATCTCAACAAAAGTTTCAAGATCTTTGATTCGAGTCTGTTTAAGCATAAAAGACTTAATCGGCCCTTGGGCAACATCAAACGCCTGTCGCGCTGATATCTGTTCATTCAAATAAGGCTGAACAGCTTGTTCATTGACCTGACTGATTACTGGCGACATGATGAAGAAGGTCAGAAATATCGCAATGCCAATAATCACTTGGTTTGAAGGTGTTTGTTGAAGACCCATTGCCTGACGCAAAATAGACATCACAACCACAATACGGGTGAACGATGTCATCAAAATAACCATCGCCGGCAAGAAGCCAAGCATGGTCATTAACGCAAGAATTTGCAGGTTAATCGAGTAGTCTTCACCGCCATTGGCATTGGTGGTCATGGTAAATGCAGGTATGCCGCCACCATTACCGGTTAAGCTACCAGTGGTCATAGTCTTCGATTTGGCTTGATCTTGCTGCATCGTACTGATGGTGACCGACTCAGATCCAGCGGTATTCGCAGGAATGACAGTGCCATCTTCAACCTGTGCAAATACTGACACGCTAAATACGAGAGAGCAGAATATAATGAGCTGAACCAACCACACTTTCACCGTACGGAAAAATCCGGCATGGCAAAAGTAAAATGGATTCAAAAATCCGTTACTTGTTTGCATCTTTTTTTATTAGCTGGGAAAGCTGACTTGAAAATGTACTTTTTTCCAGCATCTCCTGAGTAAGAGGTTTATCGAGCTTAGAGATCAGCTGAATCGATTGTGTGGTAATGCCTACCAAGAACTGTTCATCACCCGCTTGTACAATAGCGATACGTTCTTTTGTGCCTACCGGAATTTGCCTAATAATAGCCAAACCTTGTTGATTCGACATCGCAGGCACTTGCATTCGCTTCAGTAGCCAAGCAATAAATAAAATGAAGGCTATAACGAAAATTAGCGACCCAAAGGTGGTCGCTAAATCGAGAGAAGGAGGCGTTGCCGCAAAGGCAATAGAAGGAGTAGCAAGTAGCCCTACTCCCAAGACTCTGCGAGAAAAACCTGTCATTCCGAGAGAAGAGCCCGCCAGTCTTTGAGACAAGAAGCTCATTAACGCAACTTCTTAATTCGTTCTGTTTGACTAATAACGTCTGTCAAACGAATACCAAATTTGTCATTCACCACAACCACTTCTCCATGAGCAATCAGAGTGCCGTTAACCATCACGTCAAGTGACTCACCAGCAATTCTATCTAGCTCAACAACCGAACCTTGGTTCAATTGAAGTAAGTTACGGATACTAATTTGAGAGCGTCCGACTTCCATTGAGATAGTCACTGGGATATCCATAATGGTATCCAGCTTACGACGCTCATCTTCTGAAATTGGAGACGATGAGTCGGTTAACTCATCAAGTGGTGCCGCGAGAACATCATCAACATCGATTGACGGCGCTGAAGGGTCTTCACCAAGTGCTGCAGCCCATTCGTCTGCTAGCTTTTGATCTTCACTAGGTTCCATTACCAATTCCTATACTTTTATCTACTTTGCTATTCTTCATCTTCGCTATTTTCCAACTCAGACATTAAGTCTTTGCCAAGAAAGGCGAGATCGGTTTTGACCACATGAGGTCTTTCAATTTTTTCAGAAATCTGTACCGCGAGCTTCTCTCCAGAACGGCCCATTTTAACACGATAGGTCGGCAGTTCTTCAACAAACATGGTTGCATGCTCAGGCATATTCATCGGGATAACATCCCCAGGACGAAGTTCCATCAAATCACGCAAAGAGATATCTTGCTCGAGCAAATTGACACGGAAGTTGACTGGCACATCCATGATTTCATCACGCAATGCAGAGCTCCAACGAACGTCGGTTTCCATTTTATCTGATTGGACACCAGCATCCAGCAATTCACGAATCGGCTCAACCATTGAGTAAGGCATAACCACATGGAAATCACCGCCGCCGCCATCGACTTCAATGTGAAATGAACTCACAACAATCACTTCGGTTGGACTCACAATGTTAGCCATACTTGGGTTTACTTCAGAGTCCAAGTATTCAAACTCAACGCCCATCACGGGAGACCAAGCTTCTTTGTAATCTTCAAAAACAATTTTCAGTAGTAACTGAATAATTCGTCTTTCTGTTGGTGTAAATTCGCGACCTTCAATCTTGGCGTGAAAACGACCATCACCACCAAAAAAGTTCTCTACAAGAATGAAAACTAGCCGAGCTTCCATCGTGATTAGCGCAGTACCTTTTAACGGGCGGAAGCGAACCATGTTTAAACTTGTGGGTACATAGAGTGTGTTCTGGTACTCACCAAATTTCATCATCTGTACGCCGTTGATCGACACTTCAGCCGTCTTACGCAACATATTAAACAAGCTAATACGCATATGACGTGCGAAACGCTCGTTAATAAGTTCAAGGGTCGGCATTCGACCACGAACGATTCGATCTTGTGATGAGAAATCAAAATTGACCGTATTGTCACTTTCGGTTTCTAAGACATCTTCAACGTCTTCAACATCATCAACGCCATGTAATAGCGCATCAATTTCGTCTTGGCTTAATAAATCGGTCACATATTACCTATTGAATTACAAAGTCAGTGAATAACACTTTTTCAATTACCGGCTGGCCAACAGCTTGAGTTAAGCTTGCTTTAATATCTTCAGTCGCCTTGTTCCGCAGTTCAACTCTGCCGGCAGGAGATCGTAATTGATCGACCGTCGCCGAAGCGAATGTAGCAAGTAGTGCGCTTTCAACAAGTGGAGAGTGGTATCGAGCGAGAACTTCATTCTTCATACCACGTACCATCAGCTGTACCTTTATCTGAACTAAGCGATCTTTCTTATCGCCCGTAACGTTAAATAAGAAAGCTTGAGGCACATTAACATAGACCACTGGATCGACACCCATGAGTTGAACCTCAGCTGACGACCCAGCACCCTCAGCCTTATCATCGGAACCCATTAAGAAAAATGCGGCACCACCACCTCCAAGTAACAGCACAACAACCGCGATAGCGATAATGAGGAGCTTACTCTTTCCTTTCGGTGTTTCTTGTTCTTCTGCCATATTCAGCTCTAACTTCCTGTTCTTTCTATTAACTAACTGTTCTTCTATTAACTAACGGTTCTTTCTATTAGCTAAGTGTTTTAGCCTGATACTAGGCATAATAACTAATTCCATCACGCTTTGACGTGACATTCAATTCAAGATTGCTGTTGCTATCAAGGTTTTCATCACCTTGACCATCATTTATACGGTTAGAGCCTGATTGTTGCTCGCCATTATTGTACCTGTCTTGCCCCTGACCAGTATTCTGTTGCTGAACTGAAGACTCAGCAAGCTGCATCCCTTGTTGAGCGAGCATCTCCCTCAAACGAGGTAAGGTTTGTTCAATAACCTCTCTCGCTTGTTGGCTACCGACAGTAAAGTGCACGTTCGCCACATCATTATTCATGGTCATGCGAATTTTCATCTGCCCCAACTCTGGTGGGTCAAGACGGATATCCAAGCTCTTGAGATTCTTAGACATCATCATTTGGACTTTTTCCGCCACCTGGTCGTTCGCTAACTCTTTAGTGAGTTGCAAAGGTGCCTGTTGAGCCGCTTGAATTTCAGCTCGCGTAGGTGCTGAACCCACCGTAGCTGTACCTTGTGCGCCAGCGGCCGAGGCTATCTGCTGAGCAAAGGTCGAATCTTTAGAATCTTCTTTAGCACCGGCTTTGCCCAAACCAGACAATGCCGCGGCACCTGCGCCCGCTTTAAGAAGCGCATCAGTAGAGCCTGCTTTTGTAGTGACTGGCGCTGCATTCATCGCGATCCCTTGCGCGGTTAAAGCTGGATCCAACGTTGCTTGCTGCTGAGGTGAAGCAACATTAGCTTGTTGAGCGGCTGCATGTGCATTGTTGGCGTGCAGCATTGCTGCCTTATCCGTAAGAGCATTGTTTGTTGATTGAGAAGCGGCCTGCGCTGACACTTGTTGTGCAGCCGTCGCTACAGCTGCTGTTGATGCCGCCGCAGCTAAAGCTTTAGTTTCGCTTGAATCCGTATTATCCCAATCAATAGCAGCGGGTTCACCAGACGCGCTGTTCACAGCCGGAGCTTGATTTAGCAAAGCCGTTGCTTGTTGTTGAACGTTAGTGAGCTGTTGATTCAACAGGTCTAAGTTAGAGGTCGCTTTAGCCAAAGCAGCTTGCTCATCAACCGTCAACTTAGCACCACTTTGTTGCTTCTTAAGCAAGCTATCGACAACAGACTGTTCTGATTCGATTTGCCCATTCAATTGTTTTAGTGCTTTGGTATGGGCATCAACCTGCTTGGCTAGTTCAATATCCGCAGCTGAGATCGCTTGGCTCTGTTCGGCCACCGCGGCGCTAGCCGCATTCTTTTGACTCAGCTCTCGGTTCATACTGGCTTCAATTTGTTCTGGAGTGACGCCTTTATCCATCAACTGTCGGATTTCATCATCAGTCAGCTGAGACACACCCTTACCTCCGGTAAGAACAGCGATTTCAGAATCCACCTCAAAACTATTCTCTTGGGTTGCTGCATTCGTTTGCTGTGTCGCCTCATCCGTAACGGAGGCTACTGCAACTGAAGCACCGGAGATATTACCTTGGGCTTTATCTACCTGACCTTGCTGAGGCAAGCCTTTGCCGTTTGGCGCTTGATTTAGAGTTTTGTTTGCCTCATCCAATTGACCAAGCAATTTATTGCCTTCATTCATCGCTGCATTCGCTTGCGATGCTTGCGTAGAGCCATCTATAGCTGATGTACCCTGAGTTTGGGATTGAGCAACCTGTTCTTTAGAATCATTCGTCGTAACCTGCGCATCTTTACCATCCGCCTTATCTGCGACAGTTTTATCAGCGACAGTGCTATCAGTGCCCGAATTGGCTTTGAGCTTAGCCTCAGTTCCAGACACAGCCTCTGCAGATGTTTCCTCAGCAGCTTTCTCGCCTTCTACTTCTGAAGCTGCTTGCTTGCTTTGCGCTTCGCTTACTTCGTCAGTAGCCTTTGATTCAGCTGAATCACCTTTGTTCGCTTCGGCTGACGCTTCACCTTCGGTAGAGGCCTGTTTAGCATCAGGTTTCGCGGTGCTTTCTGTGTCTTTTGCTGCGACTTTACTGTCACTTTCTTCAAAGCCTAGTGCTTCTTTGAAAGACTCAAAGAAACCTTTAGAGTCTCCAGTTTCTTCTACCTTTGAAGAGGCAGAACCGGAGTCCAACAACGATGACGTTTTGTTGGTCGCTGAATTTGAGGAAAGACTAACATTCATATATACAAGCTCTATCTACTAGCTTTGCTGCCTTGAATCAGACAACAAAAAGAAAGTCGGGTGCTTTTTATGCCTTTGGTGAGCATAACTCGCAATTTGATATAAAACAGAGCAAGAAACATGCCTATAAGTTTTAAGTCTGCCATCTGCAGAGCAACACTTGCGTCATTCGTGAATTAGGTTCAAATCTTCTTTCGGCTATATAACAGAGTCGAGAACTCATCCATTTGCTTTTGCTCTCTTTGATCTTGCAGCTTTGCTTTTTCTTTCTGCTTTTTCTCCATCAACCATTCGTAGGATTTACGCTTTTTTCGTAACTCCATCCAATAGTTTTGGCAGTTATCGACCTGATTTTTAAAGTGGTGTTCCGCTTCTCTCTGCTTAGAGAGCGTTTCATCTAATTGCGTTAAGAAACGGTTTAAGTGACCATATTGGCTAGCCGTTAATCCGGCCTTACCTCGGTCAACAAGTTGCTGGCAGTAATCAAGTCGATATTTTTCAATCTGTTCGACCTGTTCGTAGTAACCCTGCAGCTCGACATTCGCTTGATTCAGCGCCAATACAGCTTGGTTCTCTTGGTCTTTCGCTTGATCGAGAAGAAATTCTAACGCGTTATCCATGATTGACCTTATTCAACACGACCTAACCGCCTAACACATGCTTTAACATGTTGACGCACATATCATAGGGAACCGTTTCTTTCATTTTCTGTTGTAAGTACTCGTCCAACCTCGGTTTCAAAGTGAAAGCACTGTCGATTGCAGGGTCTGTTCCCGGCTTGTAAGCACCAATCGAAACCAAATCTTGATTTTTCCGGCATATAGACAGCACTTGTCTAACGGCTTTCGACATCAAGACATGTTCTTCGGTGGTGATTTGAGGCATAACACGACTGACGGATTTCTCAACATCAATCGCGGGATAGTGACCAGCATCAGCCATCTCACGAGATAAAACAATGTGACCATCAAGAATCGCTCGCGATGCATCGGCAATAGGGTCTTGTAAATCATCACCTTCTGTTAACACGGTAAAGAAAGCCGTGATAGAACCTTGTTCATCGTTACCATTACCTGCTCGCTCCACCAGCGCAGGAAGCTTGGCAAACACAGACGGCGGATAGCCTTTGGTTGCTGGCGGCTCACCCACAGACAGAGCGATTTCACGCTGCGCCTGAGCGAAACGAGTCAATGAGTCCATCAGTAGTAAAACATCTAGACCTTGGTCTCGGAAATACTCAGCTACAGCCAGTGCGGTTTGACAGCCTTTTAAACGCATCAATGGAGACGAATCCGCAGGAGCGGCGACCACAACAGAACGCTTACGACCATCTTCGCCAAGGATCTCTTCAATAAATTCTTTTACTTCTCGTCCACGCTCACCAATCAACCCCACCACGACCACTTGCGCGGTTGTACCACGAGTCATCATCCCAAGCGTAACCGACTTACCCACACCGGAGCCCGCAAACAGGCCGATACGCTGCCCTTTGCCCACCGTTAGTAAGCCATTAATCGCTTTTAAGCCAACATCAAGTGGCTCAGAGATAGGTTTACGAGCTAAAGGATTGATTGGCTCAGCATTAAAGGAAGCGCGTTGCTCGGTATAGATTGGACCTAAACCGTCGAGCGGATTACCTACGCCATCGATAACACGACCAAGCAACTCCATTCCAACAGGGATACCGCTTTCCGACGCCATCGGTGTCACGCGAGCGCCTGGTAAGATCCCAGTAATTTGTTCACTTGGCATCAAAAACAGGTTATCGCCAGAAAAGCCAACCACTTCAGCTTCCATCTGACCAGACATAGTCTCTACTAAGCATAAGCTGCCAATTGGCGCTTTGCAGCCGGTCGCTTCAAGCGTTAGTCCAACAACACGAACTAGTTTGCCTGAAGCAATTGGTCGCGACTTTAGCCCCTCGACTTTGTATTGGCTAAGACGGTTCGCTAACTCAAGCATTACTCATGACCTTGATGACGATTTACACCACAGAAGCTTTGAATGACGTTCTTCACGCGCTCTTCCATGCGGTAGTTAACACTCGATTCACCCGCTTCAATTTGTACGTCGCCGCGATTGAGTGCAGGCTCTGATACCAACGTCCAATTGCGAGAGTCCAATTCCGTTTCGCCATACGCTGAGCGTATTATTGCAACGTCTTCAGGGTTTAGCTTCAATGTGATCGCGTGACCTGAGATTGGCAATGACTCTACCGATTCTTTCACGGTATCTAGTATGATTTGTGGGTTGGTTTGCACTTCAACATGAACCACTTCTTTGACCATAGTCAGCACCATGTCCACCAGTTGCTTCTCTACCTGAGCATTCATCAGCTCTAATGGCTGAGCGAACTGGTTGGCTAGCCCCATAAAGATGGCGACTTGCTGCTGAATGTACTCTTGACCAGCAGTAACGCCTTCAAGTTTGCCGGCTTCGTTACCCTCTTCGTGACCTGCGGCAAACCCTTCTTCTTTACCTTTTTCGTAGCCCTGTTTAAAGCCAGCCTCTTGTCCTTGATGAAGCCCTTCCTGATAAGCACCTTGCTTGATCAGTTCGATTTGGTCTTCAGTTAGAACCAGCTCTTCGTCTTCAATGGCTTCTTCAACCGTTGGCATCCAGCCAGGATCGTAGTTAAAAGCCGTTTCTTTGGCTTGTTTGTTCACATCAGATGTATAGTCAGGCAGCCCCCATTTCTGAGGTTGGGCAACCGTATTATCTTCTTCAGGGCGAAGGAAGCCACGTTTTCTATCACCTGACATATCAGTACCTATCTATGAGTTCGTCCAACTGCGTTGTAGATTCAAGCAATTACACGGTAGTTAATCTGTGGTTTGAGGTTGGATAAAGAAAAGCCCCAACAATGTGGGGCTCTTGAGGTTTCTGTATTAAAGGAACTCGTCGGCGCCACCAGACAGCATAATCTCGCCACTGTCTGCCATCTTCCTCGCAATACCCAAGATCTCTTTCTGAGCAGCTTCTACATCAGAGACTTTAACTGGCGGCATCGCCTCAATATCGTCTCTCATCATATCAGCAGCACGCGTAGACATGTTCTTGAAGATCTTCTCACGTAGGCTTTCATCAGCACCTTTAAGCGCTTTCTGTAGAACGTCTTGTGGAACATCACGCAGCAATCGCTGAACACCTTGGTCATCAACTTCAATAAGGTTTTCAAAGACAAACATAAGATCTTGGATCTGTGTTGCCATGTCTTCGTCTTGATCTCGAATTTGTCCCATCAAGATGCCTTCTACATTATTGTCCATGTAGTTCATGATCTCAGCAGCGGCTTTCAGGCCACCAATTTTGGCAGCTTGAGCACCCGCTTGACCCGCAAACTGTTTCTCCATGATTTCATTCAATTCAGCGAGAGCTGAAGGTTGAACTTCTTCAAGGTTAGCAATACGCATCATCAAATCAAGGCGAACACGCTCAGGGAATTGAGACAAGATCTCCGCAGACTGATCCGATTCCAAGTAAGATAATACGATCGTTTGAATCTGTGGGTGCTCGTTAATGATGATGCTTGCCACCTGACGAGGGTCCATCCACTTAAGAGAATCCAAACCTTTAGAACCAGTACCTAAAAGGATCTGATCAACAAGGTTATTCGCCTTATCTTCACCTAGAGCAGCCACCAACGCATTACGCATAAAGTCTTCACTGCCCATACCGATGTTGGTGTACTTCTGAATATCATCTAAGAAAGCGCGGTGCACAGCACCTACTTTTTCTTGAGACCAATCCGTTGAACGTGCCATTGCACTACCAACACGCTGAACCTGTTTAGGTTCTAGATGGCGAATGATACCCGCAGCATCTTCTTCACTTAAACTTAGCAACAAGATAGCAGCGCGCTCTTCGCCTGAGATAGACTCGATATCGACACTTGCGACATCAAGCTCACCACCTTCTGCTTGTTGTGGAACAATTTCGTTAGCCATCTGCCACCCAATTCTTAACTACTTGAGCTGCTAGCTCTGGTTCATTCGCTACAAGTGCACGTACTGCTTTCAGTACGTCCTCATCTTTGTGAAGGTTAGGTAGGTCGATACTTGAACCAAATTCAAATAACTCACCACCTTCAATATCACCACCAATTAAACTGGTTTCGCCGTCAACACCAATTGGCATGCCATCGGGGCCGTACATTTGATCGTCATCGTCTGCTGCTGGGTTAAGCAGTTTTTTCATTGCAGGGCGAACCAGCACCAATACGACAACAATAATAACCAACGCACTCGCAAACCAACGAACCCAATCATTAAAGTGTTGGTGCTCCCAAATTGGTACGTCAGCAACAATATCCGTTACTTGAGGTGCAAATTGCATGCTTAACACATTGAGTAAATCACCGCGGTTTTCATCAAAACCCACAGTTCCAATCAATACCTGACGTATCGCGTTAATTTCGCTTGCTGGAATTGGGGTATGAACCACTTCTCCCGTATCAGGGTTCAATGATTGGCGATCTTTGATTGCAACAGATACGGTCTGACGATTAACCGTGCCGCTCTGTTTTCGCTCATGACTAATGGTAGTATCCAGCTCAAAGTTGCGGGTCGCTTCTTTGTGAACCGAACCTTGCCCCATCATCGTACCATCTTTCATCTGAGCCACATCCTGAGGAATCGAAGCATCAGCAGGAGGCTGGTTACTCAAAGCCCCTGGAATACCAGCCACAACGTTGCCGTTATTATAGTCTTCTAATGTGTATTCACTTCGGGTTGCTGGAGTATTCGGATCAAAACGCTTTCTTGTTTGTTCCACAGCACTAAAGTCGAGTTGAATATCAACCTGAGCCGTGTAGTTACCAAACCCAAGAATCGGAATCAAAATAGAGTCAATTTTTTCACGTAGCGCTTGCTCTTGATTACGCTCTAACTCGTGCTCTTTTCGGCGTGCCGCTGACATCGGATCCTGAGAGCCAGAGCTCAAAAGTCGGCCATGCTGATCGGTCACCGTAATTCGCGAAGTTTTCATCCCCGGAACGGCACTGGCCACCATGTCCACAACAGAATCAACTTCTTGCTGCTTGAGGTTCGTCCCCGTTTTAAGTGTCAGGAATACTGAGGCAGAGGCTTCTTGATTGTGACGAACAAAGACACTTTGCTTAGGTAAGGCAAGTAAAACTTGAGCTTTACGTACCTGCTTCATCTGTTCAATAGCTTTAGCAAGCTGTCTTTCACGGCTTAGTTTAAGACGCTCTTTCTCTAAACGTTGTGATACACCGAAACCCATGTCTTGCATGAGGATATCATCACCGGTGTTTCGCTCTTGGTTCAAACCAGCTCGAACCATATTTAGCTTTAATGAGTTATATTCACTCGCTGGTACCGAGATGGTATTCCCTTCAAGAGAGTACTCAATCTTCTGCGTATCCAAATAATCAAGAACCGGGATCAACTCTTCTGTTTCGTAAGCCCCTAATGGACGCATTTCTGGCTCTTTCACCCAGAAAAACAGCATTACAATAAGCGCTACACAGATCGAGATAGAAAGAACTAAGACGACTTGACGAAGCAAATCGAGATCACCGACGGCCATATCAAACTTAGATGAACTGCGCTCACCTAAATCGGTATTTTGCCCTTCTCCATCTAGATCAGAACTTGCAATAAGTGCGTGGTCGTTGCTATCGCTTACGGTTAAATCTGTTGTTTGACTGTTATCTGCCACTATTTACTACCCAACTTATACCGGCATGTTCATCAGCTCTTTGTACGATTCGACCAATTTATTTCTAATTTGGATCGTCGCTTCAAAAGCCACACTAGATTTATTACGAGCAATCATCACGTCAGATAAAGACACGCTTTGATCGCCACTGTCAAAACGAGTTTGAAGATTACCAGAGGTCTTTTGTAATGAGTTCACATTATTGATGGCATTAGTCAGCATGTTGCCAAAATCTGCACCAACCGCTTGGCCCGTTGCAGCAGGACGCGTGCTGGCAGCTTCAACCATCATTGCCTGCATTTCGCCTTGTAAACCATCTATTCTCATTTACTACCTCAGGAGTCAAAATTATGACTATCTATTTAGCTGTATTATTGACAGAGCAATTAACGTGCCATGCATCAATTTGACTAGCTATCGTAATACACTAGTCAGAAAGCTGACACTACTAATTTATGTTCAATTTGGAATGTCTATTCCAGCATCACGCATTTTCGCTAATTTATAACGCAATGTACGAGGGCTAATGCCTAGCTTTTCAGCCATATCTTTACGTCGACCATGACAAGCAATCAATGTTTCGAGAATGATCGCATACTCTTGATCTCTAAGCTCATTTCCAAGCCCTTCGCTACCTGCCACGACTTTATTGATAGGATTAGCTTCAGCAATCGGCTTAATTTCTGGCGCTGCAACACTGTTCCCTTCAACGATCTGTTGCAGTCCAGTAGCGTCTTGCCAATCAACACCTTCAAGTAAAATATGTTCGCCTGAAATATTTTCTTGCTCACTCAAAATTAGAGCGCGCTGCACGACATTATCCAGTTCACGTACATTTCCCGGCCACGGATAATTGACGAGTTTACTAATGGCTTGCTCAGACAGAACAGGAACAGGCATTCCTAGTTTGGTGCAATGACGTTCCACCAAATGTTTCGCAAGCGGCGCAATATCACCTTTACGTTCACACAGCGCTGGCCAAGTAATTGGAAATACATTCAGTCGGTAGTATAAATCTTCACGGAAATTCCCTTCAGAAACATACTGTTTTAGGTCGCGGTTACTGGTTGCTAGAACACGGACATCCAATTTGATGCTCTTGCGGCTACCAAGACGTTCAACTTCGCGCTCTTGCAACACTCGCAGCAATTTCGCTTGTAGGCTGAGATCCATTTCGCTGATCTCATCCAACAAAATAGTACCGCCTTGAGCTTGCTCAAATTTACCCGGACAAGCTTGAATCGCCCCGGTGAACGCACCTTTATCGTAGCCAAACAGTGTTGCTTCCAACATGTTATCTGGAATCGCGGCACAGTTAATCGCAACAAACGGACCGTCTTTACGGCTCGAGGCGTTATGAATATAGCGAGACATGACCTCTTTACCAGAGCCACTTGGCCCTAGCACCATCACGTTGGCATCGGTTTTAGCCACTTTGTCAGCCAGCATCATTAGTTTGATACTTTTCTCATCGGCAACTATAGCATCGCCATTGTCATCCGACTTTACGGGAGCGTAACGGCTCACCATGTTTAACAGCACTTCTGGAGCAAATGGCTTTGCCATGTAATCGATAGCGCCTTCTTTCATTGCCGCGACCGCATCTTCAATGTTGGCATAGGCCGTCATCAATAGAACCGGAAGATTTGGCCAATGCTGCTTGATGTTTCTTAGCAATGCTAAACCGCCCATACCGGCCATCTGTACATCAGAGACCACGATATCAACAGAGTTTGATTTCAATTTTACCAGAGCATCTTCCGCACAATCCGCTTCCAGCCATTCATAACCAGCAAGCGCGAGTGTATCGACAAGGGCTTCGCGTAGACCTTCATCATCTTCGACGATTAACACTTTGCTTTGAGCCATAGGATTCTCCAGTGTAAATTCAGTTAAAACTTATTAGTCTTCAGAAGAAGAGCTTCTTTCCAACGGTAGACACATGGTAAAGCATGCGCCGTCACCCTCTTCTGATATCAATTCCAGTCGACCTTCATGTGCTCGGCATACCATTTGTACAACCGCTAAACCTAGACCTGTGCCTTGAGAACGAGTGGTAAAGAAAGGTTCCATAATCTTACCTTGTAGTTCTTTAGGCACTCCGGGGCCACTGTCTTGCACTGATATCTTAAGTTCACCGTTTACGGGTCTAAAAAACACATCAATCTGCGATTTCTTGCCAGCAATTTGAACCGCGTTCAAAACTAGGTTACTTAAAGCAGAAGCGATAGCATTGGCGTTGCCAAACATTTGAGTCTTTTCATCTTCAACTTCCTGACAATAATCAATCTGGTTGCTTTTTAACGCAGCCTCCACCATAGGATGAAACTCAATGATGAGTTCCGCGATGGTGAATGGCTTAACCACCTTGTTGTCGCCACCTTTGGCAAACAACAGCATGTCATTCACTTGTTTCTCTAAATCATGCAACCTATCCATCAGCTTAGATTGGAAACGCGTTTTTGTTGCCGGCGGCAAATTTGGCGCGGCAAGGTTTGATGCATACAGCATTGCACTAGAAAGCGGCGTGCGAACCTGATGGGCAAGCGAAGCGACCATTCTTCCGAGTGAAGATAAACGCTGAAGATCGCTCACACGAGACTGAAGTAAGCGAGTTTCTGTCAGGTCTGTAATCAAAATAAGCTGACCTGTAGTCGAAGCTGAAATCGCTAAGCGCACTTTTCGCCCATTCTTCAATGAGATCTCATGCCCATCATCGTCCCTTGGTTCAAAGGCATTTTGTATTACCGAAAACCATTTCTCGCCAACCAACTCAACCCCGAGAATACGGTGTGCTTCAGGATTCGCTTCTCTCACTTCACCATGTGTATCTAACAAGATGACCCCCGCAGGCATAACATCGAGCACTTGCTTATAGCGCTCAACCTGTTGCTCAACAGAATCTAGATGTGATTGATTTTCTGGTTCGTTAGATAGGTGCATGTCAAAAATTTGCCTCAAATACTAAAACAGCCTGACATGTACAACACAAGTCAGGCTATTTGCTATATTTATCACATAGTTAAGCAAGCAACAACTCGACTATGGTTTATCTGTTCGTTTAGCTAAAGTTGCTAAAATGCTAAAATGCTAAAGTGTGTACTAGTTTTCGTTTTCATCGAAAATAGGCACTAACGCTGCAAGTTATATTTACGCATTTTTTCGACCAGAGTGGTTCTGCGCATTCCAAGCATGTCAGCAGCGCGAGCAACAATACCGCCCTGAGCCTCCAACGCTTGATTGATCATATTCACTTCCATATCAGCGAGTAGTTCTTTCAAGTTAACCCCTTCAGCGGGTAAATCTTGAGGTGCGTTCGCATTGTCAGCAAGCTCATCGTGCTGCTCAAAACTGAAGTCTTCTGAGAACAAGTCAGAAAGAGCATCTCGCTCTTGCTCTTCCTCTGATGCAAAATTATTAAACTCTGGCTGAAACTCTGGGATATCACTGTATCTATATTTAGTTGGTAGATGATTCACATCAACCAAGCTATTTGGATATAAAATAACCATTCGCTCAACTAAATTAGCTAACTCACGTACGTTGCCCGGCCAGCAATGCTCCATCAAAGAGTTGATGGCACGGGGAGTAAAACAGATTGGCATGCCACCTTCAGCTTCCATTCTGGTCATCAACTCCTGAAGCAATAGGGGAACATCTTCTTTTCGCTCCTGAAGCGATGGCATTTCAATTGGGAAAACGTTCAAGCGATAGTAAAGGTCTTCACGGAACAAATCATCTTCGATCATATTTTCAAGATTGCGGTGTGTTGCCGCAATCACTCGAACATCAGCTTGAATGGTACTATTGCCACCTACACGTTCAAAACTGCGTTCTTGTAAAACACGAAGCAACTTAACTTGCATCGCCATTGGCATATCACCAATTTCATCAAGAAACAGTGTACCACCTTCAGCCAACTCAAAACGGCCTTTACGTGCGGTAATTGCACCAGTAAACGCGCCCTTCTCATGACCAAACAGTTCACTTTCGAGCAAGTCTGGCGGTATAGCGCCACAGTTTACGGGAACGAAAGGTCCTGAACGACGTTTAGAATGATAGTGAACATTACGTGCTACAACTTCTTTGCCCGTGCCTGACTCACCAAGAATCAATACGTTTGCTTCAGTAGAAGAGACTTGTTCAATCAAGTGACGAACTTCTTGGATACCAACACTCTGCCCAACTAGACTACGAAAAAGCGTGTTCTTACGCGCTGAAGGTAAAATTTGAACGCCTTTACGGCCTAAGAAGTCTTTACAGTGTCTCAGTGCATCACTTAATTGCGGATAGTTAAGAGGAAGTTCGAGTTCACCAACAAAGTTAGTCAGTTCCTCAACCGGGTAATCGTTTTTGCCAATCACCAGTAAAGGGATGTGATTAACATGAACAAGCTTTTCATTCAGTAATGCGAAGCCTTTGGCTTTAATTGAACCAATGATGCAACCGGCCCACTGTAGGGACCAGTCAACGTTGTGTGCTTGTTCAGAGCTGATTACTTCGCAGCTCTCTCCTACAAACTCTAATATTGTGCTTAAATTGTGACGATTTTGAGCGTTATCATCGACGACAAGCAGTTTTGCCAAACCTTGCATAAGTAGGAATTATTGCCTTTATTTTGGTGCGATGCGGAAATTGGTAAGCGACGTAAGAGACAAAACAGAGAAAATATCAATGATTATGATCTACGTGGACAAATCTAGGAAACCAGCAACGAAAAAAGCCATTAGGCTATCTAATGGCTTCTATTTTATTTGATTATAAAAATAAGGCAACCAAGCAATTCAGAGATATGCGATTGGTTTAAACTGGGATGTTTCTTTAAATACCAACATCCGCAGACGTTAAATTGTGATATTCATTCGGAATTTGGTCCCAAGCGCTCTTAATTTCGCGGATAATATCGATAACATCATCAATTGGCTGAGGATCATTTTTGTGATTTGCAGCAGAAATTTGCGTGATCATAAACTCATAAAGTTGATCTAGATTTTTCGCAATGTCGCCACCATCGGACATCGATAGGCAACTACGCAGGCTAATAATGATATCTAGAGCCTTACTCAGTCGCTCACCTTTCACCGGGATGTTGCCCGCTTGCATTGCCGCTTTACCTTGAATTAAGCGCTCGATAGCACCAGCCATTAGCATCTGAACAATTTTATGCGGTGAGGCAGCTGTAAGCTGGCTATCCACTGATACCTTTTTATATGCCTGTAAAGAACCGCGCATAGTAAACCTCTTCTATAAAAACTTTTTGTATTGTTGAACTGATTTGGCAGCATGTCGGTATTTATGTAAGTTTTTACCTACTAGACCAGTCTCAGACTGCATCAGTTCGACCAATTGTCTTGTTCTCGAAATGGCTTCAAACCACTCGGAGCTTTGCTTAACGTCGGGATATGAATCGATTAATTGAAGCACGTTTTGCAATAACTGTTCTCTGTTATCGACAAGATGCACGATTTCTTCAGCATTAATTTCACTAAATTCGAGCTTAGACATAATTAATTGATCGAGCTCACAAAGCTCTTGAAGCAGTTTGCTCATCTATTAGCCCATTGCACTCATCATGCTGCCTAACTGAGATTGCATCTTGCTGGTCGCATCCTGCATAGCAGTGAACTTGGAGTGCGTGCGATTCTGCAGGCTATCCATACGGCGATCGAGCGCGACTTGGTCATCAACCAACCGATAGTTTTGTTCGACCAAGCTCTTCTCTCTCGTACGGATAGAACCGGTAACACCAGTGATCCCTTGAATCGCATCTTCGACTTTTTTAGCGAAGCCATTGTTACCACCAAAGAATTCACCCAACTTATCAAAGTGATTGTTGAGTTGACGGTCAAGCATATCGTAATTGATTTCTAGCGAGCCTTGCCTTGTGGTGGTGATGCCAAATTCAGTCAAAGACTTTAGATTGTCTGGCGCGTCTTCAATGCTTGATGAGAACACACCTTTCAATCGCGAATCGGCACTACGTACTGTACTGTCGCCAGAGAGAGGGCCTTTTTGACCAGTCAGTGGATCTACGCCCGCTAAATCTTTAGATACTTGGTAAAACTGATTATAAGAATTAACAAAAGCTTCAATATCTTCACGAACACGATTACGGTCGTACTCAACACCAATCTCTGCTGGCGGCTTATCTTGAGGGGTTTTACCTTTAACCGTAATATCAATACCTTCAACGGCATCTTCAATCACATTGTTATTGCTAGAGAGCTGAGCAATGCCGTCTAGAACAACCATAGAATTTTGTCCTGCTTGCACTTCAGTCATACCGCTGTATTGGTCAAAAGACTGTTGAGCTACCGCAAGGTCAGCTTGAGCTTTATCAACCTTCTCTAAGTGTGCTCGCTCTGCTGGAGATAATTTAGCTCTCTCTAATTGCTGAGCCTGTAGTGGGGTTAGTTCACCCCTTTCAACTCTCTTCGCTAACTCAGAACGTTCATCAACCAATTTACTTTCTATTCTGGCTTTCTCGGCATCGAGTTTCTGCTGCGCTTCTTTGGGAGTAACATAAGAATCCGTCAACGTACCAGCGGCAGTATTTGACCACCCTGGAATATCAGCGGCTTTCTCTATGGCTTTTTCGTCAAGCTCAAGTTCAGGCCTAAAAAAAGAATCGAGTAATGTACCTGAAGCGGTATTGTTCCACCCAGGGATTGTATCTTCTGGCATCCCTGAAGCCGCTAAAGCTGCCGCATCTAGCGCCTTCTGACCAGCCATTGCCGCAGCTTGACCATAAGTTAAATTGTCACGGTCAAATTCAGCGAAAGGATCTTCGGGTTCAACGACGGGTTCCGATTTTCTTTCATAAATAGGATTACCGTTTACATCAAATATAGTGTTTCCGTTAGCGTCTCGCAGAGGAACAGCGAAGCCGTCTGGAATAGGGTTACCGTCGGCATCCAATTTGGGAGGAGCATCAGCCAAGACGCCTTGCGCTACTGAGCGAGCATCTTCTAAGGCTTTCAGTCTTTCCGATAGGGTTTTATATTCTAATTTTTTTAGAGGGTTGTTATCTTCAGAGTCAACGTGGAGTTTTATTTGATTGTCTTCACCAGACATATTTGAAGCGAGGACTAACCGTGGTCCTTCTTTATCATTAATAATAGAAGCTCGAACACCCGGATTATCCCCGGCACTGTTAATTGCTCTAACAACATCACGCAGTTTTGAGTTAGCACTAACTTGTGTCTCGAAGCTCTCTTTACCAAGCGAAACCTGCAGCTTACCAGGGCCAAATTTCATGTCCTCTGATAGTACATCAGAAGCCACTTTATGGCTCTGGGCAAGCTGCAACACATCGATAGCATATTTGCCAGCGATCGCTTCGGTAGTCGCGGTTGCAGAGACAAGACCTTCATCAGAGCTTTCTACTGTTCGTACAGCAAAAGCTTTATCCTGGCGAAAGCTTGTCATCAGATTTTTCATCGAATCAAGGGACTCTCTGAGTCTTCCATAGGCACTAATGCTGGTGTCGATTCGCGTTCGTTCATTGTTGATTTGTTGCTGTTTAGGCACACGCTCCGAATCAACAATTTTGCTGACCATGGAATTGATATCCATGCCAGACGAAATCCCCATTGGGCCAAAACTCATTAAACCACCTCAATAATACGACTTAAACCTTAGCCTCCAATATTCCACTATTCGAGGTTTGGGCTGCTAGGCGCCTTAGAATTTCGAGCATTTCTTCATCGGGAATTTGGCGAATAATATCGCCCGTTGTGGTCTCATAAATGGTAACCACATCTCTCCCAGTCTCTTCATCAACCTTAAAAGCAACACCCTTGTTGAGAGAAGATATAAATTCGTTTACCTTCTCCACCATTTTGACTCGCTCCGCATCATTTAACTCTTGTCTATGTTGAGCTAATTTAATCGCCGCTTCGGTAGCCATCTCTTTCGATTTTTCTACCTTGTCATAAGATGTTGTTTCTTTCGGTTGTAAAGTACTCGACGCACTACTACCTTTATCGCTTGCAAATTTAATGCCATTAGGTGAGCCATAAGGCTGGATGTTCGATGCGTTAGATAATATTTCCATAACACTCTCCCTCCCAACTTTATGAGCCTAACAGTAAAACTCTACCTACAGTAGAGTTTACCGTTACTTACTGAAGTAAGTTTAGCCCAATAAGCTTAAAGCTGCTGATGGTGATTGTTTTGCTTGAGCTAAAATAGAAGTACTCGCTTGTTGTAAGATTTGAGACTTCGTCATTGCCGTTGTTTCTTTTGCGTAATCAGTATCTTTGATTCGGCTCTTAGACGCATTAACGTTTTCGTTAATATTTTCTAAGTTGCTGATTGCGTGGTCAAAACGGTTTTGGAATGCACCAAGAGAGGCACGATTACTGTCTACTGCCTTTAAGGCACCGTCAATAATAGATACAGCGTTGTTTGAACCTGCAACAGAAGTTACATCAATGTCGTTAACAGTAACATCCGTTACAATAGCCTTGCTGCTGCCAGGAATCTCTTTACCTTCTGCATCTTTACCAGAGCCAAGACCTAGCTCTTCAGCAAGAGAGCCGCCAAACTCAACATTACCATCAACTTTTTGGCTTGAAGCGAAGAGTTGCAATTTACCGCCTTCACCTACCGAAGCTTGAACATCCGGGCTTTGGCCGTTTAGGTAAGTGGCAAGTTCTTCCATGTCATTACCTTTTTTCGCAGTAATCGACAGATCTTGAACGTCACCAAACTGATCTTGGTACTTCATCGTTAGGACAGAATCTTCACCTACGCGCCAAGACGTATCTTTCCCCTCAGCAACGCTATAACTCTTACCGCCCATCGCTTCAGTATCGGTACGCATATTATTCATTGTCAGCATTACTGCTTCACCAGAATCTGCACCAATTTGGAAAGATTGACTACCGAAAGTTCCGTTCAAAAGCTTATTACCACCAAAAGAGGTCGTTTCAGCGATACGGTTAAGCTCAGTGTTTAGAGCAGAGACTTCTTCTTGAATTGCAACACGTTCAGATTTCGTGTTTGAACCATTTGAAGATTGAAGGGAAAGGTCACGCATTCGTTGCAGGATATTAGTTGACTCATTCATTGCACCTTCAGCTGTCTGTGCAATAGAGATACCATCGTTCGCGTTTTTTACAGCCATATCTAGGCCACGACTTTGCGACGTTAAGCGGTTAGAGATTTGTAGGCCTGCAGCATCATCTTTTGCGCTATTAATTTTATAGCCAGAAGACAAACGCTCCATTGATTTTTGAGTACCTTCAGCCGCACTATTTAGGTAGCGCTGAGCCGTCATTGCAGACACATTTGTGCTTACATTAATCGCCATAGTTGATCTCCTTTAGGCATTTTTTTCATGCACTTATGTGACTCTCACCTCACAAAAACACATGTTATTTTGTTTTATATACCAGTGTCTCTCTCACCTTACATTGGTACATATCATTTCTCTCAATCCCTTTAACGGCCCCTTAACTAGAAGCTTTAATAAAAAATGCATTTTTTTTCGTATTATTTTCAATGTTAAAAAAACGTGAAGTAGATCATCATTTCCCGACTCGGTCATTCCCTACTGTGAGGAACGAACGTGATAGAGGATCTCGCTTTTTCTTCTATCAACCAACATTGCACTTTTTCCAAATTCACCCTAGCCAAATAGCAGGCAATAAAAAACCCAGCCGAAGCTGGGTTTATTTAGCGCTCATCTCTCACCACGAGCTAATTTGTGGAAGCCTGACATTGACGATTATAAACAATAATGCACATGGTCAATGTGGCCTTTCAACCGATTAACCTAGTAGGCTAAGTGCCGAGTTCGGAGCTTGCTTCGCTTGAGCAAGAATCGAGCTTGAAGCTTGAGAAAGGATCTGAGATTTAGTCATCTGAGTCGTCTCTTTAGCGAAATCGGTATCTTTGATACGGCTCTTAGATGCATTAACGTTTTCGTTGATGTTGTCTAAGTTGTTAATTGCGTGGTCGAAACGGTTTTGGAAAGCACCAAGCTCAGAACGGTGGCTATCTACATATTTAAGTGCCGCATCGATAACAGCTACAGATTCTTGAGCGCCACCAACAGACGTTACGTCGATACTATCAACCGTAACTTGCTTAGCCTCTAGCGTTTTTGGGTCCTCAGGTTTCGCACCTGCTGTCATGCCTAGTTCATCTGATAAAGCACCAGAAAATGCAATTTCCCCATCAACTTTGTTGTTACCAGCGAAGATTTGCAGTTTACCTTCTTCATCAATTGACGCTTTTACTAGGTCTTGTTGACCGTTAATGTAAGTCGCTAGCTCTTCAATATCATCGCCTGCTTTAGCCGAGATGTTGATTTCTCGTTGGTCACCGAAGCTATCTTTTAATGACATGGTTAAATCATTAGCACCAGCTGTTACACCCCAATCTTTACCTTTAGCTTCTGTAAATTGGTAGCTGTTGCCGCCCATTTGGTCGTTATCAGAACGCATGTCTTTCAGCTGAAGCATTACTGCCTCACCATTGTCTGCACCAATTTGGAATGACTTAGTACCGTGAGTACCGTTAAGCAGCTTGTTACCACCAAAAGAGGTTGTTTCAGCAATACGATTTAGTTCATCGTTCAGTGCTGTAACTTCTTCTTGGATTGCAACACGGTCAGCTTTTGTATTCGAACCGTTTGTTGATTGCAGAGACAAGTCACGCATACGTTGCAGAATGTTTGATGTTTCATTCATCGCACCTTCTGCCGTTTGAGCGATAGAGATACCATCGTTCGCGTTACGTACAGCAACATCAAGACCACGACTCTGAACGTTCAAACGGTTCGAGATTTGTAGGCCTGCAGCGTCATCTTTTGCGCTGTTGATTTTAGAACCTGAAGATAGGCGTTCCATTGATGTTTGTTGAGCGCTGTTTGCACTGTTTAGGTAACGTTGTGCTGTCATTGCTGATACGTTGGTATTTACATTCACTGCCATGGTGATTTCTCCAATTGATTTTCCGGTATAGCGGTTTCCGACGTCTCGGAAAACCAAGTAGTTATCTCTAAGTTACTTTTAATAACGGCTCAAAATTCAGAAGCTTTAGAAAAACTTTCAAAAAACCACAAATTAAATATTAAAATCAAATTTATCAGGCACTTAAAATCTCAAATTTTCTATAACAGTGGCAGTCTTCAATTGAGAACGCATTTAAAAAGTGTTTAAAAAACACACTAATCACTATTTGAGTTACCCAATGTAGATAAATGAATAGTCGCCAAAGAGTTCAGATTGGTATGCTTCTTATACAAAGAGTTGAGTTGTTTGTCGTGAAACAGGTAAGTGAGATCGAGGTTTTACGGATTTGAAAAGTAAACTAGACGATCTAAAAGAAAACAAAAGTGTAGAAATAGAAAGGAAAAAGCCCCTTTTCCTGTGAAGGAACCGGGGCTAGTTGGCGTGTCAGAGCCTGTGCGGAGATCATCGAGAAATGAACACATTTCCGACACGCCGTTGCATTCTTACCGTAAAAATGGATAGCAGGTGAGAGATGAGAGAGCTAAACACCCAATAGTAAGTATGCTTGCCAGTATCCCTCGCTAAGCGGTTCACGTCTGAACACGAATAGCGAGTTCAACCAATAACTATTGCAATAGTGATATTGCAGAGTTAGGCAACTGTTTTGCTTGAGCTAGTATTGATGTACCAGCTTGTTGCAGAATTTGAGCTTTGGTCATTTGCGTTGTCTCTTTCGCAAAGTCCGTATCTTTGATTCGGCTGTTTGAAGCGTCTACGTTCTCTTGAACGTTTGCCAAGTTATTAATACTGTGGCTTAGACGGTTTTGTTTCGCACCCAAATCAGCACGCTGTGAATCAACGTACTGCATTGCAGAGTCGATGACACTGATTGCGTTTTGTGAACCAGCTACAGTATTCAAATCGACATCTTGAACTAATGTCGTTCGACCTACAGCAGGTGCAGGTACAACTTTGCCATCCGCCGTGGTTGTGGTTTCCTGGCCTTCAGGAGCATCATTTTTGAAGCCTAGTTCAGAGGCTAAACCACCCGAGATTCTCATCTCACCATCTAAATCTGGCTCGGCAACAAATACCTGTATGCGACCTTCATCAGTAACCGATGCGTTAATTAAATCAGATTGACCATTAATGTAAGTTGCGAGTTCTTCGATATCGTCGCCGGCTTTGGCGCTTATATCGAGAGTAATCTCTTCACCCGCTTTAGTTTTGAATTCAAACTTAAGATCTTTTGCTGCTACTGGTACTTCCCAGCTTTTATCTTTAGCGTTTTCAGTGTCGAATGTTGTTCCGCCCATACGGAAATCATCCGCACGAATACTCGTCAGCGCCATGATCATCGCTTCACCAGAATTTGAACCAATCTGGAATGAAGCTTCACCAAATGAGCCATTCAACAAACGGCGGCCACCGAAAGCCGTGGTCTCTGCGATACGGTTAAGCTCATCTTGAAGAGCCATAGTCTCTTCGTTTAGTGCTTGACGCTCTGCTGGAGAGTTAGTGCCGTTTGATGACTGAATCGCTAGATCACGCATACGTTGTAGTATGTTCGTTGATTCGTTCATCGCGCCTTCTGCAGTTTGAGCAATCGAAATGCCATCATTTGCATTACGCATTGCTACATCAAGACCACGAGACTGTGCTGTTAAACGGTTTGATATTTGTAGGCCAGCTGCATCATCTTTTGCACTGTTGATCTTGTGGCCTGATGACAAACGCTCCATAGAGGTCGCTAGTTCATTAGACGATTTATTCAAGTATCGTTGTGCTGTCATAGCAGATACGTTAGTGCTTACATTAATAGCCATATTGCTCTCCTTATGAGTTCGCAAAATTTCTGCGAAGCGGCCAGCTTTACTCTCATATGGATAAGCACTGACCGTGTATTACGCGATAAACCCTAGATAAGGTTTAAGATCTGTATTAATCATTTATGACAAATACAAAAGCATGTTATGTGCCAACTTTTTAAACTAATTGCAATAATTTAAAAAACCACAATAAAACAGAGACTTAATGGCAAACCACCATAAGTAACAATTGTATTAAGTCGAGAATATAAGAGATTAATATCTCTCGTTGCCGTTTTTTGCCGCTATTTTTAAAACATGCCACTTTGAATAAAAAAGCGGCAATCCATAGGATTATTCGCACGTATGGCATAGCACATACGGCAGAGAACTACCCCCAGATTAACGACTGTTTACAGCTAAATATAATTAAACAAGGTCAGGTCTTTCGTCTTGCCAAACGCTTGTTGTGAAGCTTGTAACGCTCGAGAGTTTTCATTGAATTCAATGATGGCTTTCGAATAATCCAAGTCTTCAAAGTTGCTTTTTGCTTTCGCTAAAGACAACTTAAAATCTTCATGTTGCTGCTCTTGAATATCCAACGTACTCAAACGTGCACCGACATCCGTTCTCGCCTTAGTCAAATGAATAAACGCGGCATGAAATTCTTCTGTCATTTGGTGCAGTTTTGCCGTTGCCGATGCATCCGATACTGGATTTTCAGCCTGTTCGGCGGTCTCTTTGAATGTATCAAAAATAGAAAATGTCTTTCTCGGCTCTAAAGTGATCGAGTCACCCTTCGTGATCTGCCCCTTGAATTGGATATTCAGACCTTCATAGACAACACCTTTCGAAGGATCAAAATCTTCCGAGGCAACCACTTCGCCATCTTTTTCAAGCTGGTAAGCGAACTTGCCTGTTTGCATATCAACAAAAGTCACTTTATAAGTAGAACCATCTTCAGATTTATTGGTTGCGCGCCCTAGTAATAACTCAGAGGCCGGTTCAAGATCATACTGAGGCTCGTAGTCACCAAACGGGTTATCTATTTCCATAAACAACTTACTGCCCGGATCGTTCATTGCCATTTCAAAGCTAGTTGCTACTCGCATCTTTCTTTGATAGTCATCACCTTGATAAGAAACATTTCCTTCATTATCTTGAAAAAATGGCTGGCTCTTGGGCTTGGTTCCTGAAAATGTGTAGTTACCTGACTCATCTTGAGTATTAGCTAAATGTAGAAGATTATTCGATAACTCTTGAATTTCACGTTTCTTCGCTAAGCGGTCTTCCGGTGAAAGTGCACCGTTAATCATTTCCATCACGGTTCGTTTTGCTTCATCCGCGAACCCTTCCGAGTTGGCGACCATGACTTCATGATGTTCAAGGCGGTTTCTAATTAGAGTGATCGCATCGACATACTGTTTAAGTTGCTCAGATTGCTGGCCGATGTTTTGTAAATAATGCGTCGCCAAAGGATCATCACTCGCCGACTGTAATTTCTTACCGGAAGCCAGTTGTGCTTGATTATGATGCACCTTGTTTTCTTGGCGGCGAAAGTCATTTTGTACTGACTGATAATTATGAAAGCTAGAAATACGAGTCAACATTTATCTCTCCTACCTCAAAGCCAAAATAGTATTAAACGTATCATTTGCGGCTTGCATGATGCGTGAAGAAGCCATGTACGCTTGCTGAAATTTCATCATATTTGCCGCTTCTTCATCTAGGTTCACCCCAGAGACTGAAGCAATACGTTCTTGAGCTGACTCTTTTTCTAGCCTAGCAATATCACTCAAGCGATTTGCCGTTGAAGATTTCAAGCCCGTATTGGTATTCAAGTTGTGGTAAAGATCTAAAATAGTAGACTCACCATCATCCAAGACTTTGCCTGTTTGGAGATCTTGCAATTTACGCAAATTGCCATTGTCACCTTCTGATGGGACAAGGTTTGCCGTAAATTTATCGTTTGCCACCGCGCCCGGTGTAAGTTCAAACGTTGTGCCATTAATTGTCACAGGGCCTTGTGGTGGATACGGTTGAGGCTGCATAAGTATGTTGCCCTTAGGATCGGTAACCGCAAACTGTTCGCCCTTTGGTGACACGATCACTTCGAACTCTCGTAATTGACCTGCCGCCAAAATTTTGAAACCTGCAGTGCCTTTGGCAAAGGTAGTTGATGCCTCATAGCTTTGTGCCGCAATATCTTTAGGGTCTTTGGTTTCCATCTGAATCTGCGCGGCAAAGTTGCGGGTTGGGCGTAGTAATAGCTTCTCACCCAGTTCAGGTGGATTGCGAACTTCCACTCGCATGCCATCTAAATAAAAGGCATTGCCGGTTGAATTGGTGCTAATTTTTACCGTTTCACCATCTGGCTTAATCACCACATAATCGCTGCCATCGTATTTCAGACCATACTCGCCGCCTTTCAGAGCAGAAGTATCATCAATATAAACCGCGACATCCGCTTTTGACTGTCCGTGAGCAGTAACACGAGACTTAGCCACTAACTCAGAGTTCACATCGGTAAACAGGTTTTTACCTACATTGCCATTGAGATCCAAACCTTGCGATTGCAGCGCATTGACCTCGTATGAAAACGCGGTCGCCAAACGACCAAGCTCATCCATAACTGCAGGAATATGTTCATCACGCATGTCTAACATCGCGCCGATTTGTCCATCAATATCGCGGTTAGTAATCGCCTTTAATGACTTTCCTTCTACGATAGCAAGACGACGCTGATGTGCATCTGGTACGCCATCGATCATTTTCAGCTGGCTCGCTTCTGTACCAGAAACTAAGGTATGACCATTACCGATATGGACATTAAACCCTTCATTATTAGCTCGTGGTGTCACCGTCACTTTAGTGTAACCAGAAAGCTCATTAACTAGCTGTTCGTGCTGATCTTGTAGATCATTATGAGGTCCGGGAGTTCGTACCATTAGTCGCTGAAGATCACGGATCTCGTATGCAATTTGGTTAACTCTCTCGATACCCATGTCTAGTTTCTTATTCGCAGAATCAGACTGTTGACGAACGGTTTCATGAAATTCATTTAACGTTTTACTTAATAACCCAGCTTTTTCTATGACGACTTTTCGTGTACCCACATCATTCGGGGTATCAGCGAGCGTCTTAACAGAATCAAACCACTCATTGAGGTTCTCTGGGATTTTCTTCGAAACAACCGATGACAACATGCTTGACAGCATATCCAGGTTAGCTTCGGTATCCGCTTTGTTAGCGGCATTGGTTGTAGATAAGTTAAGTTCCTTGACGGCAAATTGGTCCCACGAGCGGCGAACATTTTCCACATGCACACCCATACCGTAGGTTTGACCACCGTACTGGCGCGGGTCATTCACACCTTGAACCACAGACTGGCGGCTATAGCCTTCTGTGTTGGCGTTAGAAATGTTATGACCTGTGGTGTTTAGCTGTCTCTGAGCAGTAAGAACACTTTGTGCTCCTACATTCAGAAGATCCGACGCCATAATGCCCCCAAAAAACTTAACAAAATCAGCATGAACTGATTAACTACTACAGCTTATTATTAAGATATCTAGCAATATATGTGCCAATAGAAATAACGGAGAGTTAAAAGGCAATAATTCATTGAAGTGTAAGGAGAAAACTATGGATGGCGCGTAAGACTGAAGGAGTGGATAAGAAAAGAGCCTGCCGGTGGCAAGCTCTCGAGTGCATTCAATAACGCTATTTCATCTCATCAATCTTAGCTTTAACTCGTAAAACCTTGTCGGCATAGTTAGGGTCGGTTGCGTAACCCGCCTGGTGAATGCCTTTGATGAAATTCTCAGAGTTACCTTGATGCTGCAATGCCGTTTCGTATCTTGGGTTTTCGTTCAAGAACTTCACGTAATCATTAAAGCTATCTTCGAAATTAGAGTAAGAACGGAAAGAAGCAGACTCTTTAACGGCTGTTTTACCATGGAACTCTAGAGTTTGAGTAGCAACCTTATCGCCCTTCCAACTTCTATCGGCTTTGATATTGAATAGGTTGTTGCTGTTGCCCAAAGAGTTCTTAATCATCTTAGAACCCCAACCTGTTTCAAGTGCCGCTTGTGCCAATAGCAGTGATGAATCGACACCGAGCGCACTCGCTGCTTTTTCAGCGTAAGGCTTCATTGAGGCAACAAACGATTCTGGAGAATCGAAGGAAACGGGTTGTTTGGCTACTGACACGTCTGTTGCTGACATAGCTTGCGCAGATTGAACTTCAGGTGATCTATCTTGTGAACGACCAGAGTACTGCGGTCTTTGCAGTGAAGTATCAAAGCCTTCATTGCGAACCTTATCTTCAGTTGCATCATTTGCTTGGCCAGCACTTAACTGAGCTACGATCATGTCCGCAAGACCGAGCGAACCAGATGCACTGAGTTCACTCGCCATCTGGTCATCTTGCATCTGACGATAAAACTGTTCATTCTGGCTGTTCAACATATCTGACTTAAAGCTCGAGTTCGCATCGCGCATCGACTTAAACAACATCGAGGTAAAAATAGATTCAAACTGTTTTGCTGCAGCGGTTAGCGCTTCTTTTTCACTGCCTTCTTCACCGCTTACCGCTTGTTGACGAAGACGGTCTAGGCTACCAATATCGTGGATAAAGCCGATGTCATTGTTATTTTTAATCATGCTTTACCCCTTAAATAATGATCAACTGACCTTCAATTGCACCCGCTTGTTTCAGTGCTTGAAGGATTGCCATTAAATCAGAAGGTGCGGCGCCGACTTCATTGACAGCGCGTACCAAATCATCAAGCGTTAAACCGGGTTCGAACTTGAACATTTTACCATCGGCTTCGGTTACTTCGATGTCCGAATCAGGAACGACTACCGTTTGACCACCAGAGAATGCGTTAGGTTGACTCACGTTTAGATTTTCTTTGATTGCGACTGTCATGCCGCCGTGTGTTACTGCTGCTGCTTTTAAGCGCACATGCTTACCAACAACAATAGTACCGGTACGAGAGTTAACAATGATTTTTGCAGAGCCCTCTGCAGGGTCAAATTCGATGTTTTCGATGGCAGACAAAAAAGCCACACGTTGGCTGATTTCACGTGGCGCACGAACTTTTACAGAAGTCGCATCTACCGCAGACGCCATTTGAGGGCCTAGGAAATTATTAACCGCATCAGCTAAACGCTGAGCCGTAGTAAAATCAGATTGGATTAAGTTGAAAGTGATGTAGTCACCACGACCAAATGGGGTTGGGATTTCTTGCTCTACCGTCGCACCGCTAGAGATGATACCGACGTTTGGGTTGTTACCAACGAGCTTAGAACCATCGTTGCCTTGAGCACTAAAACCACTCACAACCAAATTACCTTGTGCCACAGCGTACACTTGACCGTCTAGACCTTTAAGAAAAGTCTGCAGCAAAGTACCACCACGAAGGCTTTTTGCTGAACCAATAGACGACACCGTTACGTCTACTTCCTGACCTTGCTTAGAGAATGCCGGAAGTTCAGCGGTAACGATTACCGCCGCAACGTTTTTGGTTTTTGGCTTGGTGCCAGGCGGCAATTGAATGCCAAAATTTTGCAGCATTGCGTTAAACGTTTGATCGGTAAAGGGAGTTGTCTCACCGGTGCCCGGCAAACCTGTGACCAAACCATAACCGACAAGTTGGTTACTACGAACACCCGCTACTTTTGCCACGTCTTTTATACGCGCGGCATGAGCACTGGTGGCAAGAAATAGCATGCCGAAGAGTACGAGTGTCAGTTTTTTCATTGAGTAACCTGTCTGTATTGCTTTAATTTATAATGAGTTAGCTTGAAATTAGATAATTCTTAAAGTGCCAGTATGTCGACACAGTCTCAAGCTCTACAAAGATACATTAAAGAATCGTGCCAAGAACCCAGGTTCTTGCATATCTTTCTGCACACCCGTACCTGAGTACTGAATTCGTGCATTCGAAACACGGTTCGAAGCAATGGTATTCTCAAAGTCGATATCGTCAGGGCGGATGGTGCCACTTAAGCGAATGTACTCATCACCCGTATTCAACGTCATCCACTTTTCACCGCGAACCACTAGGTTGCCATTAGCTAATACTTCAATAACTTCAACGGTAATGTAACCGCTAATGCTGTTACTTTGGTTAGCTGATGCATCTCCAGCAAAGGTGTTGGTGTTACTCAGATCGTAAGAAAAGTTGTATTTACCAAGTTCTAGGTTTTCACCGCCTACAGCTAACGGTTCCATCGATGCATCGTTCGATTTAGACATATCTGCATTAGCTTTTTTAGTCGCTCGCGTATTCTCATCTAACGCAACTGTAATAATGTCACCAATACCGCGAGGTTTTGAGTCGTCATACATGCTACCAATGTGGTTAGCATTGAACAGTGAGCCTGTTGCTGCCGCATAATGCTCTTGTTTTTTCTTCGGGTTAATTGGCGCCCATGCAGGATCACCAGCAATAGGGTCCGTTCTATCTCGAAGTGTGTCGATAATACCAGAGCTTTCCTGGGCCGACTTGTCGCCTTCTACGGCATCAACCACTGTGGTTGCGTTCTCTTGCGCCGGAGTTTCAATTGGAGCCAATGGGGCGCAGCCAGTCATAGACAAAAATAGGGCTAAACAAACAATACGTTTCATGGCGACATACTCTCAGCGGGCAATGGTAAACAGAACGATCAAAAGAAATAAGTAAACAGCGAATTAACTAGCTACAGTTGTTGGTTAACGAAGCTCATCATCTTATCTACCGCCGAGATAACTTTTGAGTTCATTTCGTATACACGTTGAGCTTCAATCATGTTAACCAACTCTTCAGTTACGTTTACATTGGATGCTTCAAGCATAGACTGACGAACATTACCTAAGCCATTCAACCCCGGAACACCCTCTTGCGGGTCACCACTTGCACCTGTAGGCAAGTAAAGGTTTTGGCCAATGGGCTCTAAACCACCTGGGTTTACGAAATCAGTAATAGTGATTTGACCAACCACGACGTTGTCTTGCTGACCACGTAGACGAACCGACACCTCACCATCGTTCCCAACCGTTACCGAGATCGCGTCTTCAGGAATAACGATTTCGGGTTGTAGGGCATAACCTTGACCCGATGTTACGATCGCGCCGTCACCGTTCAATGTGAACTGACCATTACGGCTGTAACCTGTTTCACCGTCTGGCATCTCAACTTGGAAGAAACCGTCGCCTTCAATCATCATATCTAGGCTATTCGACGTTGTTTGTGCGTTACCGTGAGTGTGCACCTTTTGGGTTGCAACTACCTTAGAACCAGCACCCAACATCAAACCACTTGGCAACTCAGTATTCTGAGACGATTGGCCACCTGGTTGGTTAATATTCTGATAGAACAGATCTTCAAACACCGCGCGGCTCTTTTTAAAACCAATGGTTGAGGCGTTGGCAAGGTTGTTTGAAATTGTTGAAATATTGGTTTGTTGGGCGTCTAAACCGGTTTTACTTACCCATAATGCTGGATGCATAGTAATTTCCTTAAAATTCTATTAGCTCATACGAAGCAGTGAATCAGACGACTTGTCCATTTCCTCTGCTGTGCTCATCATCTTGACCTGCATTTCAAACTGACGTTGTAAGTCAATTAAGCTGGTCATTTCACCTA
The DNA here is from genome assembly GCF_041439815.1 of Vibrio sp. 1F279. NCBI lineage: Bacteria > Pseudomonadati > Pseudomonadota > Gammaproteobacteria > Vibrionales > Vibrionaceae > Vibrio > Vibrio sp. 1F279. Next base: position 45,038 of record NZ_JBGOOU010000019.1, read on the forward strand.
CGGCATTTACGTTACTGCCTTCGATAGCACCTTTAAGCAACGTTACCGCTGCATCTGCTTCGTATGCCTGATCTGGGTTTTTCGAACGGAATAGGCCATTCGTATCTTTAAACAAGCTTTGGTTATCTGGACGCACAAGCTTAATACGATCAACTACGGCTAATTCTTCAGCTGGAGCGCCTTGAGGAATCACCGAAATCGTACCATCAGTACCAATTTCTACTTTACTTATTGGGATTGGGAGCGTGATTGGTGCGTCGTTTTCACCAAGCACTAAATGGCCACTTGCGTTGGTAAGTAAACCGTTTTGGTCAACCCTCAGGTTACCGTTACGGGTTAAACCTTCACGGCCAGTATTGTCCATTACTGAAATCCAACCATCACCTTGAATGGTGACGTCTAGATCTCGGCCAGTAGTAACCACACTACCCTGAGCAAAATTATGACCCGGACGCTCTGTCATGCTGAAAACACGAGTAGGCATGCCTTCACCATACGCTTGCATTGAACGTGCCTGTGCTAAATCAGCACGGAAACCCGTTGTACTTACGTTGGCAAGGTTGTTTGAACGCAGCTGCAAAGCCTGCATATTTTGCTTAGCGCCACTCATGGCAAGAAACAGTGCGCGATCCATAATTTTGCTCCAAAAATCATTTTCTGGAACTAACAAAGCAAACACTATGCCAATATTTTTAACTGTTATTTATCAAAAACTTAAATGAAAAAACAACAAAAAAGGCTGATCGTAAAGGATCATTGAGGAAGAATTGTTGCCAGAGGCATTACCGGGCGGCAATAGGGGCGGCAAATAGAAAAGCAAACAGCCATACATAATTCACCAACAATACCCAATTCAATAACATTGAATTGGGTATTCGCAGATGATTCAAACGCTCGAAACGATTAACGAATCTGAAGAATATTCTGTTGTAGTTGGTTGTGTACTTCTAGAGAACGAGAGTTCGCTTGGAAGTTACGTTGAGCAGAAATCAAATCAACCAATTCTTGAGTCATATCGATATTCGACTGCTCTAGTGAGCCATTGTTGATACTACCAAATGAACCTTTATTTGATTCACCCCAGATTTTATCACCTGAAGCGTTAGTAGAATCCCATTGAGTGCCGCCTTTCTTATCTAGACCATGCTCATTAGGTACACGAACTAAACCTACACGGCCTAGAATCACATTTTCACCGTTTGAGTAACTGCCTAGAACGCTGCCGTACTCATCGAAATCGATTTTCGTTAAGAAACCAGTTGTCGCACCATCTTCGTCAAACCTAGACAGTTCGAATGGAGCAGCAAACTGAGTTGAAGAATCCAGACCAAAGTTAAGTACCTGTGTCGGATCAGCACCGTTCAAATCAATAGGATTCTCGCCAGCGCCGATTGGGTCAGAAGTAATTGGCTGACCACTGTTAAGGCTTGCTAAGGTACCGTCATTGTTGAATTTCATGGTGTGACCAACATGGCCTGCTGAATTCGTCGCGTCGCCACCAGTAATATTTACCGGCTTCTCACCCGTTTCATCTGACATGGTGTAGTAGGTTTGCCAAGTATTCGGTTGAGTCTGATCTTTTAGGTAGTAAGTCGTTAACTTGTAAGACTGTCCCATAGAATCGTAGACCGTCGAAGACGTTGCACGGTTATAGGTATCTGGATCTTTGAAGTCAAATGTTGCCGGGTCTTTAAGATCACCGTTCGCAGGAAGGTTAACCCCTACTTCAATGTTTTCTGTCTGTTTAGGCTTACCAAACTCAGCTGGAATGTCGAGAGGCTTTGGTGCATAAGAAAGAACTTCACCCGAGTTTGGATCGACATCATAACCTAAAAGAAACTCATCATTGGCCGTAACCATGTAGTTGTCTTTGTTTAGGTGAAATGCACCATTACGCGTTAGTTCATTGATCTCTGGCACCATACGGTCTTTCGATACTGCAAAGAAACCTGTACCACTTACACGCAAGTCCATTGGGTTATTCGTATAGATACTTGAACCTTCATGGAACTGTTGTGCCACTTGGCTAGCTTGCGCACCGCCTCCTGGCGTCGTTTTTGCGTTAGTGAACAACGAGCTTGAGTAAACATCCCCGAACTCCGCACGAGACTCTTTAAAGCCAAATGTGTTTGCGTTCGCAATGTTGTTACTGGTTGTATTCAGGTCTAACTGTGCAGCGGATAGACCGCTTAAAGATACATATGACATTCCAATATTCTCCTAATCTAGCTAGCATAATCACTCTAAAAAGAGCTACGCTTTACCAACTTCTAGTACTTCAGCAAGTCGTACTGGCGATGTAAAACCAGCCAGATTGAGTAGTACGTTGCCATCGCCTTTACCAAGAAGCACACTGTTCACGTTCGCATAACTCGACACTTGGAACTCTGTGTTCTCACCTTCCAATAAACCCGACGCTTTCACGTTGTATTTACCGGCCGGCAATGGATTACCGTCTTCGTCTTTTCCGTCCCACTCAACACGCGTGTCACCAGATGGTTTTGAGCCGATATCAAAAGTGCGAACCAATTGGCCAACTTCATTCTCAACACGGACCATTACATTGTCCATTGCCTGAGGAAGCTTAACCATTGACGCCATACCGCCATCACCTTGTTTCACACCTGCCGCTCCAGGAACCAATACATCGCGGCCAACCAAAGAAGATGCCTGCAGTGCTTGGTTAGAAGTCATTGATGAATTCAAGCTTTCAAACTGTGTATTCATTTTTCCAATGCCATCTACGGTCGCAAATGAAGCCATTTGCGCAATCATCTGGTCATTGCTAACCGGCTTAAAAGGGTCTTGTTGTGCAAGTTGCTTAGTCAACAACGATAAGAAGTCATCTTGTTTAAGATCTTGCTTACCTGTCGTTTCATCGGGCTTCTTAGCACCATCTTGAAGACTCTTCAGCTGGTCAACATAGGACAAGCCGCTTTGACCAACATTGTTGATTCCAGCCATTTGCTACCTCCTTATCCTTATTGACCCATCTGCAGCGTACGCAGCAGCATTTGTTTACTCGAGTCAGCAACCTGTACGTTTGTTTGATACGCACGTGATGCTGAAATCATGTTTGCCATTTCTTCCATAACGTTCACGTTAGGCTTATAGATGTAGCCTTCGTTGTTCGCTAACGGGTGATCTGGGTTGTACTCCGCATTCAGCGGTTTATCGCTTTCTACGATACCTAATACTTTTACTGGCACAGTGTGACCACTATTACGTGCCTGATTTAGCTCAGCGCCAAACACTGCGTGACGAGCCTTGTAAGTGTCTTTAGCAGAGCTACTTACACTGTCTGCGTTAGCAAGGTTACTTGAGGTAGTATTTAGACGAACAGATTCAGCACTCATCGCAGAACCAGTCACATTGAATACATTAAATAAGCTCATCTAGTTATTCCCCTTTTATCGCTTTAGTTAAATTCTTGAACTTACTTCCTAAGAAGTCGAGAGAGGCTTGATGCCTAATTTGGTTTTGCATGAAAAGATTTCGTTCCAAATCCAAATCAACCGTATTGCCATCTCCAGTATCAGGTTGCGTAGGAATTCGATACTTCGTTTCCCCATTCACCGTTGTTGAGGCAGAAATATGCCGACCGTCTGTTCGGCTAAGACCAATGCTTGCCCCAGAACTTGCCGCCTGCAGTGATTTATTAAAGTCTAATCCCTTTGCTTTATACCCAGGCGTGTTAGCTTGCGCGATATTGGTGGAAAGCACCTCAGCGTTACGCTCACGTACACCAACTGTGTGCTGGTGAATGCCTAAAGCATTGTCAAAAGAAATAGCCATGTAAACCTCAACTCAAGAACTGACTGTTATGAAATAACCCAAGCAATATATATACCAACTTTAAAAATAAAGTGGCCGACCATTACTTTTACAGGTTACTCGTGGGTAAACTTGCAATATACAAGCCAACAAATAGAGTAAAATTGAATGTCACTCTGACTTAAAGATATAGATTAAATGAGAAAAAGAAAACCCAGCACTTGGCTGGGTTTTAAATTTGGACAGTAATATTGCACCTTAAAGTGGTGACACTAATTACTTTAATTTGTAGATGATGCCTGGATTACAGCGAACCATTTCAAAACGATCTGTTAAGCCGGTTAACGATTCAGACGCTCCCAATAACAGGTAACCACCAGGATTCAGGCTATTTGCCATCTGGTTAAGTACTTTTGACTTCATATCCGGAGAGAAATAAATCAACACGTTACGACAAAAGATAATGTCGAATTTGCCTAACAGTGCATAGCTCTCCATCAAGTTCTGAGGACGGAAGTTTACCATTCGCTTAACGTTGTCTTTCACTTTCATACGACCATCGCCAGCATCTTCAAAGAAAGTGCGACGGCGCTCAGGAGAAAGTCCTCGGCCCAAGGCAAGGTTGTCATAAGCGCCAGTGCGGCACATATCTAACATACTTGCTGAAATATCAGTAGCGGTAATCGATACATTTGGCAACATACCCGGCTTACGTGCTTGGGTCTCAAGTATCGTCATAGCCATTGAGTATGGTTCTTGACCTGAAGAGCTTGCCGCAGACCAAATCTTGATAGGACGTTTATTTGCCGCTATTTCCGGTAGAAGTTTATCCGCTAGTACAGCAAACGGATAAGTATCTCGGAACCAAAGTGTCTCGTTAGTCGTCATAGCATCCACTGCCGCCACTCTCAACTCACGGTTTCGACCTGTCACTACATCTCTTAGCAAATCAGACAATGAAGCAACATTAAACTTCGTTACTAATGGGCTTAAACGACTGCGCACTAAATACTGCTTACTGTCACCTAATACAATGCCACATTGAGATTCTAAGAAACGGCTGAAATCGCGATACTCTTGATCACTTATTGTTATAGCAGTCATTAATGTCTCTTTTAGTTAGTTAACGCAGCTTTAACCGCGCCACCAAGCTCATCAGGATTGAATTTCGCGATGAAGGAGTTAGCCCCTACACGCTCAACCATGGCTTGGTTAAATACACCACTCAATGATGAGTGCAAAATTACGTATAAATCTTTTAGTTCTGCGTGACGACGAATCTCAGCAGTCAGCGTGTATCCATCCATTTCAGGCATTTCAATATCTGAAATCACCAATGAAATTTGATCGTAAATACTGCCTTCCGATGCCATTTTCATCAGAGTCTCATAGGCTTCTTTACCATCTTTGACAGCAATGACCTCAAAACCAATAGATTCTATAGCACGTTGAACCTGCTTACGAGCAACCGTCGAGTCATCAGCAATCAAGATTCGGCGAACCAATTCTTTCTCTTGTTCAACTTCTGCAATTTCCTCTGCGATTCTGCTATCCATGGTTTCATCAACAGGTGAGATCTCAGCAAGAATCTTTTCAACATCCAGAATTTCAACCAATTCATTATCGATGTTGGTTACCGCTGTTAGGTAATTATCTTTACCTGAACCATCTGGTGGTGGAAGAATAGCTTCCCAGTGCATATTAACAATTCTATCTACAGAGCTTACGAGGAATGCTTGGATAGTACGGTTAAATTCAGCAATCACCACAAAGCACTTATCGATATCAGATGTAGGACGTCCGCCTACCGCTAGGCTCAAATCAATGACAGAAACTGTCTGACCACGAATATGAGCCACACCTTTTACGAGATGATGTAAATTTGGCATTAAAGTCAGACGAGGGCATTGTAAAACCTCTTTCACTTTAAATACATTAATACCGTAACGCTGACGCCCCATTAGGCGAAAGGTTAGTAATTCTAATCGGTTTTGACCGACGAGTTGCGTACGCTGATTCACTGAATCAAGAATACCCGTCATGAGCTCATCTCCATATCAAACTTTTTGGATAGAAAGTGTTAGTCTACTGCAGGCTACGAACCACTAGAGAAATAAAATGACATATCATAAAGCAAACATATATCTTTTTTCCATAGCTATGTGTAGAACTATTTTTAAAACTGTCGCTAAGTTTATCGGCATTCTAACAATATTGTTTAGTTTTTTTACACACGCGGCAACGCCGGAACAAATTGACATGATCCAATCAGCGGCTGAGCAACACATCCTTGACTCGGTGGAGCAACCGCGAGGCGGTGAACTTTTTGTTAATTCCGCTAATGTAGACTCTAGAATCAAAGCAACAAATTGTCCTATCCCCCTTGAGACAAGTGCCTCTACAACAACCAACACTCGCAGCAGCATTACTGTTTTAGTTCGTTGTGTTCCTGATGAATGGCGTGTTTACGTGCCAGTGCGCCTTTCAATGTCAGTACCACTTGTCACAACGACTCGTTCACTGGCGAGAGGCGAAATTGTCGGTCAATACGACGTCACAACTGCGATGATCTCTCTCAACAAATTTCGTCGCCAAGGCTTTACCACTCCACAACAAGTCATCGGTGCTAAGGTAAAAAAGAACCTAAGACCCGGTGATGTTGTCGAAAGAGGCGATATTTGTGTCGTATGCCGAAATGAGAAGGTTATCATACAGGCAGTAAAAGGTGGCATGACCATTACCACCAAAGGTACTGCACTTACCGATGGCTCAATGGGTGATCAAGTTAGGGTGAAAAATGACAAATCACAGCGTATAATCGAAGGTATTGTTACCAGCATGTCTGAAGTCACGGTTTACTTTTAACACTTCACTTTAAAGTGTCGGTATCGTTAGCGCTTTTATTCTCAACTCTAACATCCAATTATAACGGTTGAGGTGTTTGGTTCGTTTTCGACTATTGAGCTAAAAATTGCTAAAGTATTCTCACCCATGGTCGATATTGACTGTACAGGTTCCCATTTTGAAGAAAAAGGCTTAACTATGGCAGGTATTGATAATATTCGTTCAGGGCAAACCCTAGCGAGCACTAACCGCTCAGCAGTGCGCTCTGATTCTAAGTCTGAGGCATCAAGAGCTGATGTGTCATCTAAATCACCCGCAAGCAAAGATGCGGTTTCACTAAGCCAACAAGGCAAGGCGATTGGTCAACTCCATCAAGAGATGGCAGCACAACCAAGTTTCGATTCAGTGAAAGTCGCGGCAATAAAAGAAGCGATCGCAAATGGCTCATACACTGTTGATCCAGAAAAGTTGGCCGACAACATGATGAAATTTGAAAACGAATTAAAAGGTCTTTAAGCAAACATTAGCTTTTAAATAAAGTTATTATCTTAAAGTACACGAGGTTATTAGTAGGTTACATTATGGCGGCACTAGCAGATTTAGTTAATTTCCAACTTCAAAATGCCAAAGCCTTATCTGAATTATTGAGTTCAGAGAAAATCGCTATTACAAGCCGACAATCGAGCGATATTGAGCGAATAGCCAAAGAGAAAGTGGTTCTTGTTGAACAACTAAGATCAACCGATCAACGAATCGCTGCCCATACTAATATATCTGAACTAACCGAGAACCCTGAACTTGCTCAGTTAGTCGCAACCATCAAGTCCATAGTGCACGACTGCCATCAAGCGAACCTAGTAAATGGCGAAGCCTTGAATCGAGCACACCTTAGCTTCAAAAAACTCAGCAATATGATGCAGCAAAGTCACGGCAAAATTGGCATGACCTACAATGCCGGAGGCCAAACGCATACAATTTCTACGCTAGGAACCAACGTTAAAGCTTAGTTAGGTAAACCACCGCCCTCTCATATCTGTATCTGTATCTGTATCTGTATCTGTATCTCAGCCTACCCTTCTCGTTACACCTATCAAAACGCCTATTAAGCCAGTGAATGTACTCCCCAAGCCAATAAACAAAAAAGCGGCAAGTACTTTAATACTTGCCGCTTTCTTATTCATAGCCGTTACTGGTTGCCGTTACGCCATCTGGAAAGCGAATAGCAGCCAATATAACAGGAGAAACCTATAACTAGACGATCCTTAAACTAGAACAACGTTTGTTGTCTCTTCTCAGGCACTGGTTGAACTTCGCCATAATTACGCAGTTGTTCCATTTTTCGGATATCTAACCGTAGTTCAGTCACATAGCTGTCGCCAACAGGGTAACTGCGCACCACTTCAGCCCCACGGATAACACCATCAACTGCACCTGAAGTTCTTTCAGCACCAAGACGCTGATCCTCAAGCTCAGCCCGACCACTCACGCGCATACCATACACTTGTTCGGCAAGTTCACGATACGCATCAATTTTAGAAGCTCTCATTGCTCGGATACGTTTCTCTTCGTCATTACGACCTTTCTGCTCGCTGACACTCGAGTAGCCAACCGCAACCAAAAAGTCATTAGGTCTCATGCTTTGTAATGGTTGACAGCCGACAAGCAATAAAGCGGCAACAACAAATATTAATTTCTTCATCACGAACTCCTAAGGGCGAAGAATAACAGTATGAGGCTGACTGATCGTTGGATCAGAACGAATAATAACCCCATCTTGAGTTCGAATACTGTTCAGGGTATCTAAGTCACGACCAATACGGTCTGCAGGTAAAAAGCCTTGTGCGGAGGCAACAACGATGCGAGTTTGCATTCCGACCACACGAGCATTCACTAGAACACCGCCTTCTTGACGAAGCATAGTTCCAGTCAAAACATACTGGACGTCTTGCTCTTGGGCTAAGTCTTTCCAATCGCGGCTAATAGCAAAATCCCCCTGGTGGGTCACTTGGATAGAGCCGGTGGTTTTAAAATCAACCACTTTAAAACCTCGACGCTGAAACTGATGAATGAAACCTTCTGATACCGAGTTTCCTAACCAACTGGTTGTGTCCATGTGTTGCAGATCGACAAACGAGGTAATGGCAATGGGTGTTCTGGCTGAAATACTCGTATTCGACAAGATCAAATCTTCGGTCATGCTTTCCACGAAAAAATCCATGGTATGACGCGGGCTGTCCATCAACATAAACGGACTGCCTGAATACTCAGATTTACCGTTATAGATTGGCGAATAAGCGCATGATGTCATTAACATGACACTCATTACTACGAGCCATTTTTTCATTCTCTTATCTCCAGATATATTTAGTGCTTGCTGTTCCAATATGTTCTCGCCATGACTCTTTTCAATGGATTACAATGTTGGAACAATCTTTGCTTTTCATTAATGGTTCAGATTATGAAAAACGCACTTGAGTCAGCTTTAAGCTTATAAATATTTGTTAAGCAATATTTATACCCAACTGGTAACGAATAGATGAAAAAAATAATTTATTACTTATTTCCAATAAGTTTACTGACAACCATCAGCTTCAGCACTCATGCCTCTTGGTATGAAGTTACCGGTACTGCGGCCATAGTATCGTCAGAGGATGCGGCAAGGGTTCACGCCTTAGAGGATGCCGTCTACAAAGCCATACAGTTCTCAGGCGCTGACATCGGCAGTATTGCAAACCTCACCCCCTACTTAGATGCAAAAAAGAAAGAATTTCAATTTACCAATCATGAAGTACGCTACATCTTGGTAGAAAAAGAGAAGAAACGCGGTGGCAATATCATGATCACCGCAAGGGTAGACATCTACCCTTCGGCAAGTGCTTGCCATGACAGCCAATATAAGAAGACGTTTTTGGTCGGTAATATTGATGTGACCTCTCCACAACAAGCTGTGATGGGTCGAATCTATAACATTGGTGATGATTTTGGCCATGTTGTTAACCGACAACTGGCGCAAGAATCTCGCAGTTTTGTCTCTGTTGGTACAACAAATTACGACATAGACAAGCGTCGACCGGAAGTGATCAAAATGATCGCACAAGATACGGGGGCACAGTACATCATAGGTGGTGACATCACCGACTTAACCGCAACCATCGAATCGAAGCTTTTGAAAGACGACATTATCAATCGCCAATTTGCATTAGAAATGCAGGTATTCGATGGTAAAACAGGTCATCAGGTTTACAACCGAAGCTATCGTGAAGTTGCAAAATGGCCATTTGCGAAGACCAGCGAAATCGACACCCGCAGTGCTCGTTTCTGGGCATCAACCTATGGCAGCATGATGCTTCGTGTCAGTCGTAATATTATGTTGGATTTAGAATCGGAAGTATCTTGTAAAATCACGCTTCCTGAAGTTGCTGCTGTGTTTGGGAATATGGTGACCATTGATTTAGGCCGAATACACGGTGTAGAACAAGGTGACAAACTTCAGCTTTGGCACACAGGTTCATTTATCGACCAAAGAGGCTTGCCACGCAATAAGGTCTCTCAAAGCGATATCACCCTGACGGTTTCTCGCGTTTATGAAAACGAAGCTGAACTCACCATTGATCAACCAAGCCTTGCGGGAAGTATTCAAATTGGTGATGTAATGCAGAAAATCATGTAGTTAGCGACAAGCTCACTTCATAGTTTCTAATAAAGCCTTAGCACTTTTGTTAAGGCTTTATTTTTTTCATGATGATTAGTTTCGGTTTTAACGTATTTGTCGTAACCTTATTAATAACATAATCATCATTTAGCAAGCTATGAGCCAGAATAATCTAATTGGTGCGACCGGTTATCGATTTATATCGAAAGGCCAAACCGCTTTTAAAATCCACATCCATACTCCTGAAGATACGGTGTTACATCGTTCTGTCGGTTTTGTTCGTATGGGGGAAGACAAAGCACTCAAGAAAACCATCAAATTAAGAGATGAGCTAGGTAGACAGCTTTGGGGCAAGTTTTGGCCAAAGGTCCTCAAAGAGCCCTATCTCATGACACGTCTGCCTCATAGTTTAGAGCCTAAAATTGTATTTAAGCCTAATCCAACGCAGAGTGACCCTGAACATCGCGACGAGTGCTACATAGCGAAATGGCGTGTTTTCTCTGAGAATGGTGATTACAAATACAGAACAAAAGTATGCTCTATACGAAAACACGGGAGACTCGCAGCCTACAGCCAAACCAAACGAGCACTTCTTGAAGCTCACAAAGATGTGATTGAGCTGCTTATCTTTATGGGACGATTGAACAGCATTGATCTGAAGTAGTATCAACCTCGATAACTTCGTTAGAAACTTTGGATTCTGACGTACTGGAGTTGGTATTCGCTCTGAGAGGCTGATAATCAAATACAAAAACAGCCGCGCATTGCGGCTGTTTTGATTTATGGCTAACCATAGTGACCATTTAGCATGCTGTTATACCAATCACAGTAAGTAAGTGATCATAAATAGCGCAGGAAAAAGGCTTAAGAACAAGGCAGAAATTTTCGATAAGTAGTTATTCTACAATCAAAATTTCTAACGTAGTTATTGAGCGTTTTAACCAGCTAGGATGACCAGTTATTTACTACGATTGGTATTACATACTAAATAGACCATCTAGCTTCGGCATATCTCTGCCAGCGTCTTCAATCGACGTTTTGACTCGTTTACATAGGGGTTGCTTTGATCCCATGCGTAGCCCGCCAAAATCGAACATACCATTTGCTTTATCTTCTGGTTTGGTTCTTGATAGAAAATCACATCCTGAAGAGCCCCCGAGTACCACCCTTCAACATACGTTCTGAAAGTATTTACCCCAATCATCAATGGTTCAGCGTATTCACGATCCCAGTCGACTTTCTCGCCATTGAGTTGTTTTTCCACACACTCAACCACAAACTGAGCCGACTTCATCGCTATAGTCACTCCCGATGAAAATACAGGGTCAAGAAATTCCCCCGCATTACCCAGTAATGCATACTTATCGGTTGCAAGATGTTTAACGTTGACAGAATAGCCACCAATTTCGCCTGCGGGATTTGGATACTCCGCATTTGCCAAAATCTCGGCCAAGCCCGACTCTTCTGTTGCCAGCTGCTTAATCGCCGAAATCTTGTCTTCTGGGTATGATTCAAAGAATTTAGGTTCCCCTACCACACCGAATGAAGAGACTCCGTTACTGAAGGGAATCAACCAATACCAAACATCAGGATTGGTTGGATGTACCGAGACCAAAATTTTACTGCGATCGTATTCAAGATCAGTATCCGTTGCTGAGATATGATCATTAATATGTGTGAAGATAGCTTTGCGCGGAGGAAGTCGTGATGGCTCTTCTAAATCGAGCATCTTGGGTAACACTCGACCAAAACCACTACCATCAAGGACGTATTGAGCCTCTAGCTGATAACGCTCTCCACCCTGTATTTGTACATCTAGTACAGTACGGTCTTCAGCGAAGTTAATGCCTATCAGTTCATGTTGGTAATCAATGGTAACACCCTGCGCTTCAGCACAGTCTGCCATTACCTTATCAAAAGTACCTCGTTGAACCTGAAACGTCGTTCCCGGCCCAGAAGAGAACTTATCTTCAAAATTAAACGCCGTATAAACGCCATTTTTACGAAAAGCCGCGCCATCTTTAAATTGGAAGTTAGCATTAGCCACAGCTTCGCTCATGCCCGCTTGTTCGATCACTTCCATGCACGCTGGTAACAGGCTTTCACCAATAGAAAAACGGGGGAAAAGGCTTTTTTCAATCACTCGAACATCGATGCCTTTTTTATGAAGCAAAGACGCCGCAATAGACCCTGATGGGCCAGCTCCGATGATCACTACTTGAGTTGACAGTTTTTTCATTAATTTAAGCCATGTTTACCATGATTATTTCGCGCTAGCTTTCAGCTCCAGAAGCGTATGCCCAAGACCGATATCGTCGGTACGAGTCACCACATCAAAGCCAGCCTCTTCCACTATCTCTAGGAAATCTTCACTGCGGTAAAAGCGGCTGTTGCCGTTGGCCAAGCAAGTGAAGTAGAGAGACGTCGCATTTAAGCTATAAGAAGCCGCATCGTATTTCTGTGCATCCCAAAACAGTTCAAGGATATAAACAGTCGCGTCTTCTGACATATGAGAGCGAACACGCTTTAATATGCTAAGAATTTCCATTGGCGAGAAACAATCAAGGAACTGACTCATCCACCATACATCCGTACCTGTCGGCAGCGCTTGCTGTTTATCAAGCATGTTAGCGGGGAATGGAGTCACTCGATCTTGATGACCGTGCTGTGTTGCGTTTGCCATTGCCATTTCTAATTGCTGCGGCAAATCGACAATCGTCACCTCGACATCAGAGTCGTAGTTACAACATTGCATTGCCCACTTACCTGTATTACCGCCAATATCCACCAGCGATTTAGGCTTCTTACTGAAAACTTTCTCAAGCAACACAGGGAACGAACGATCTGAGTAGAAATGATCAAACTTAAACCAGCTCTCTTTTGCTTTTTCTGGTAATTGAGACAAACCTTGATAAATCGTTTCCCAATCACCCAGCTCTTTCAGGCCTGCAGGTGTACCTTCTTCTATTGCTTCGGTTAAATGCATCATCGCGGCATAACAAACATCAGCCGTGAAATCCATATTTGCGTTGGTCATGCCATCATGCAATAGATAAAAACCTAGGTTAGCCATTTTATAATGAGGCTTATCCCAAGTAACGATGTGAGCACTCAACGCCATATCAAGCAGAACTTTGACACCGTATTCGGATACACCCGTTGCTTGAGAAATAGTTTCAGCGGGTAAACCATCATTGCCCGCGTCATCTAACGCTTTCAAAATACCTAAATCACGAAGTGTACGAGCTGTATGAAAAACAATAGGAGCAAAAGACAATTTTTGCGCTTCTGTTTTTGCTTCTAATGCGTTAAATGGATCTAATTTATATTCCGACACGAAAAACCTAACTTTAAAATAATAGAGAGCTACATAGCAGCCATTTGTGCAAGCTTGCGTTTAATATCAACGTTCAAGTTATTAACCCAACGGTTGTAATTACGGTGTATTTCACCATCGTCGTACTTCAAATTCTCTGATTCGACGTAAAGAATAGAGTAAAACTTATCATTATATGGAATATCAACCACAGCATGATGTGAACGGACATACAGTTCAGCACGGATTAGGCCTGGCTTAATTTCTGAAACCAACCAACCTCGGTTCTCAGCAGACTCATAAATCGCTGATTTCACCTGTTTACTTTGAAGATTCAAAGCAACTGGAGTATCCTCAACATTCATTACAGGTTGGACACGTCCACAGCCTGCAAGAACGAGTATAAATAACATTGAAACGGCTATTTTTAGTAATTTCATTTAAACTCCTTACCCGTGTTTATTTATAAGCATGCATAGTATTAGTTAGACCCAAAGTAAATCAATACTCTATGTCAAATCAATCCCAATTAATGTCGTTTAATATTGAAAAATGGTCAGCAAATTCGCCAGGCCTCTATTCCGTTGCCGAGTGGCAAACGTGGAGCACTCATTTAGATTGGCCACAAAATGGCTCAACCGAATTTAAAGCCATCCCTCCTATGATGCGTCGCCGAATGAGCCTGCAAAGCAAACTGGCCGTCCAAACCGCATTAACCCTATTAAAAGATACCTCGATTGATTATCTGGTTTTTGCCAGTCGACATGGTGAGCTCCACCGAACAGCCACTTTAATTCAATCAATATTAGAAGGTGACTACGCCTCTCCAATGGCGTTTTCCCAATCGGTACACAACACCGCTGCAGGTCTAACAACGATTGCTGCAAAAGCGCCGATTCCACTGACCTCTATCGCTGCTGGGCAAGATACCTTTCACAACGCCCTGATTGAAGCTTATCTTTACCTACATCAGTATCCGTCACATCGTGTACTCGTCATTGACTTCGACCAACCTCTGCCTGATGTATATCGAGAATATGAAAATCAGCACTATGCTGACTACGCTCTAGGTTTAGTACTCACAGCAGGCAGTGACTACTCGGTGTCGAGAGCAGTAACAAGTAAACCAATCGCTAGCACCCCCAAAGTTAGAGACAACTCAGCAGCTGATTTACCGCAAGGCCTACAAACGCTACAACATATCCTATTGGGAACACAGCATTGGACTATTGCTGGTAAGCACCAAAACTGGTCCTGGGTCAATAACGCGCAAACAGGTGCACAGAAATGAGCAAAGTAGGCCAATGTTGGCGAGTATTCGCGACGGGGCTCTGCTTTACCATCTTTGGTTTGGGAGGCTTAGTCTTAAGCTTCTTAATCTTACCTTCGATCGCCCTAACGACTCGCAACGTCATAGAAAGAGAGCTCAAAGCACAGCGATTAATCCGTTTCTCATTCAATGCATTCTGCCAAATAATGAAGTTTACAGGCGCGATTGATTACCGAATTGATGGCGCCGAACTGCTCCGCGAAGATCGCAACTGCATCATTGTCGCCAATCACCCTAGCTTGATTGACTATGTACTGATCGCCTCTCAACTTCCTCAATGTGATTGTCTTGTTAAAGCGGCAATATGGGAAAACCCGTTTATGAAGAGGATTGTCAAAGCAGCGGGATACATACCCAACCAAACCCCTGACGATCTTTTAGAACGCTGTGAAGAACGCTTTTCGCGTGGAAATGTATTGTTAGTTTTCCCTGAAGGAACTCGCACAACGCCAGGAATTGAACCATCCTTACAACGTGGTGCGGCACAAATTGCCACTCGAACACAAACCGACTTACGCGTGATTCATATTACAGTTTCTCCGACATTCTTAACAAAAGAGAAAAAATGGTATCAAGTTCCTGCCACTAAACCCTTTTTTCATATCGCAGTGAAAGGTAAAATAGACGTCGCACCCTTTATTGAGAATTCAAATAACTTAACTTCGGCAGCAAGGCGCCTCAATCAACACCTTGCACAGACTATTTTTCCTTCCGAAGAAAATATTTAGCTCATCAATAAAACAACTGGTGATATCAGCGTTTCGAAAATACATCACATAATGTAGAATCGCCCCCCTTGAAGTAGCATTTAGATAAAGTACTAAGTAGGCCTAAGTGGAAACATTACACAACGAACTAAAACAACTGATTATCGACGCACTGAATCTTGAAGATATGAGCATTGATGAAATTGAAACGGAAGCACCACTGTTTGGTGATGGACTTGGATTAGATTCTATCGATGCCCTTGAGCTCGGCCTTGCTATCAAGAAAAAGTACAACATTGTTATCGATGCCGACGATTCAAACACTCGCCAGCATTTTGCATCGGTTGAAAACCTAGCTAACTACATTTCATCTAAAACGAACAACTAGACAGATCTTTATGACACAAGCTAACCAACAAGAAGTATTCAACCAGGTTAAAGATGCGCTTATCGAGCTGTTTGAGCTTGATGCTGAAGATATCACTCCAGAAGCACACCTTTATCTCGACCTCGACCTCGACAGCATTGATGCCGTTGATTTGGTCGTTCACTTACAGAACGTTACAGGTAAGAAGATCAAGCCTGAAGAGTTCAAAGCAGTACGCACCGTTAATGACGTTGTCGAGTCTGTGGTTGAACTATTGAAGGACGCATAATGCGTCCTCTGCTGACTTTACTGTCGGCAATCATACTTTTCACTTATCCAATAGCGGTTTACTTTGGACTCAACAAGTTTGGCCTACAAACCGTTGGTATCGTCTTAGCCGCTATTTTTGCTGTCCGCATTTTCACCGGTGGTCAGGCTAAAATCAAAGAGCTAAAACACCTAGCTTGGATCAGCGGAAGTGCCGGAATTGTTCTGCTGGCATTAGGGTTAACCTTCAAACAGCACGGCTGGCTAACTTATTACCCCGTCATCGTTAATGTTTGTATGCTGGTTGTGTTCGCCTCGAGCCTATGGCAACCGCAAACGATTATCGAGCGGCTTGCTCGCCTCCAAGAACCAGAACTTCCACAAAGTGGCGTTGATTACACACGAACAGTCACCAAAGTTTGGTGTCTGTTCTTTGTTATCAATGGCTCTATCGCCCTTTACACCTGCTTCCAACCTCTTGAAATATGGACCCTATACAATGGCTTACTCAGCTATGTATTTGCGGGGTTGCTCTTTGCAGGAGAGTGGGTAGTAAGACAGCGCATTCGTCAGAGTTAAATTGTTATGACACAAACCATCTCTTACACTTCCTTGTCTGAACTTCTTAGTCAGAACAGATCGCCTGATTCTATTGTCTGCTTTGACGACAATAGCGAGATTTCGTGGCAAACATTTAACGACGACTTATCTCAACTCGTACAGCTTTTATCTTCATCCCCTTTTCAACGAGTTGCGATTTGCACCCAAGACAGCTACCTATTTTCAGTGGCCTTTTTAGCGTGCGCAGCCAGCAACAAACACATCATCTTGCCAGGTAACTATCAACCGTGTGCGCTTGCCGAGCTGAGTGAGCATTTTGACTGTCTGTTGGTCGATGATGCGATTGGTGCAGTGGAAATAAATGAAGTTCGCAATATCCAAACCTTATTAGACACCGAAATACGAGAACCTCTAACCGATAATCTTCCCGCCATTGAGTTAGCAGCAATCCAATTGACCCTGTTTACTTCAGGTTCAAGCGGTACGCCGAAGGCAATCAATAAAACACTAGAACACCTAGATATTGAAATCGCTCAGCTAGATAAAAACTGGGGCGCCTTGCTTAAAGACAACCAAATCCACAGCACCGTATCACACCAACATATCTATGGTCTGTTGTTTCGAATCTTATGGCCACTTTGTTCTGGAGTTCCATTTTCTCGAAACAATCTCGAATACCCGGAACAGATCCTGTCTCACGCTAACAAGCAGAGCGTGTTGATCAGCAGCCCTGCGCTACTCAAACGATTAAAACACGAGACAAAGTCTACGCATCTAGCGGGTGTGTTCTCTTCTGGTGGCCCTTTACCTACCGAGTCGGCTCATCAATCACGAGATCTGCTTGGGCATTTACCTATCGAGGTGTTTGGCAGCACAGAAACCGGCGGCATCGCGTTTCGTCAGCAACAGAGCGTTCAAACACCTTGGCAGCTTTTTGACTGTATTAAGGCTAGTCTTAATAGTGAGAATTGCATTAAGTTATTGTCGCCGTACATCGACAAAAACAACTGGTATCAAACCGCAGATGAGTGCGAAATGGTCTCAGAGAATCAATTTATATTGAAAGGCCGAACCGACCGAGTGATCAAGATAGAAGAAAAACGAGTATCACTGGTTGAAGTTGAAAAGCGACTGGAGCAACTACCTTGGATAAGCGAGTGTGTGGTCATTCCCTTTGAAGAGCCTGAACGCTTAATTTTAGCATCGGTTTTGGTATTATCAGAGGAAGGCCAAGTGACTCTCGCAACCATGAGTAAAGGTAAATTCTGGTTAATGTTACGTTCAGAACTCAGAAAATGGTTAGAGCCAATCGCTATTCCAAGAAAGTATCGTGTTGTTGATGAGATCACCCTCAACAGCCAAGGCAAGCGACTAACCTCTCACATAGAGCAGCTCGTCAAATCATAAAAATCACTGGTCGCATTTTATACTGAGATTATCTTTTATATTTTTGTCAGAAGACCCATTTTAGCCCAAGGATTCTAAGCACACGCTATGGATAAGAGAAAACCAAACGTCATTGCTGTTGACACTGTAGAGAAAGAATCGACCCTGACACTCCATGTTACCGGAGACATCACCGATTTTAAGGGGCACTTTAAGAGCTTCCCTATTCTTCCCGGTGTGACACAAATTGACTGGGCACTTCACTATGCTGTCCAAGAGTTAAATGTCCCTGGTTACTTTAAAGGTATGGAGGTCATCAAATTCCAAGAGCCTATCCTTCCTGACGCCACAATCCAGCTATCACTCAAATGGGATGCTGACAAAGACAAGCTGAGCTTCAGCTACACCTCAAACAACGGTGAACAGACCCACTCTTCAGGAAAAATGAAGCTGGGAGAGAAAAGTGAATAGCGCTCCTGCTGAGGCTGCTTCTCAACACGTAACAAAAGAAAGCAACTACAAAGCTTGCTTCCTAATCCCGTGCTTTAACCACGGTGAAACCATGCCTGCAGTGGTGTCGTCACTCCATCATTTTGAGTTGCCGATCATCATCGTTGACGATGGCAGTGAACTCACCACGAAACAGTTTCTGGCTCCCCTAGTAGAGAATTCAAACGTAACCTTGGTGACGCTAGAGCAGAACCAAGGTAAAGGCGGTGCCGTAAAGGCTGGCATCAAACGAGCACAGGATCTCGGCTTTAGTCATGCCATTCAGATTGACGCTGACGGTCAACATGACCTAGACGCCCTACCCGCATTAATCGAAGCGTCACAAGCTAAGCCCCAGCGCCTGATCTCAGGTCAGCCTGTCTATGACGATAGCGTACCGAAGGCAAGGCTCTACGGGCGCTACGCGACACATATTTGGGTGTGGATAGAAACTCTATCTCTCTCGATTAAAGACAGCATGTGTGGTTTTAGAGCGTATCCAATCGATAAGACACAAACAGTACTGAATAAATACGATGTCGGTTCGAGAATGGACTTCGATATCGAGATTCTGGTTCGCTTATACTGGGAAGGTTGCGACATTGACTTCATTGAGACGCGAGTCATCTACCCTGAAAATGGTGTCTCTCATTTCGATGCGCTGTGGGACAACGTAAAAATCAGTTGGATGCATACTCGACTGTTCTTCGGCATGCTGCCAAGAGCCCCTAAGCTGATTGCTCGTCACTTCAAATCAAATTCTGAAGATCACCTAACAAGTTCGACACAATTTTCAGAAAGCAATCAGGCGCAGCAGACACCAAATAGCACTGAACAGCCTCATTGGTCCAGAACTCAAGAGCGCGGCACAGTTCTCGGTATCAAACTGTTGTTAGCTGTGTACTCACTATTAGGCCGAGGTGTATTCAACCTAATTTTGCGCGGTGTGATGCGTTACTACCATTTGACAGGCAAGCGCGCGCGAAACGCTTCTGAGCAATACCTATTCCAGCTTAAGACATACGCAGAGCAACGGAATATTGAGTTACCCGCTGAATTAACCAGTTATAACCACCTGCTTTCGTTTGGCCATACCATGCTAGACAAATTAGCCGCATGGAAAGGTGATTTTTCAGTCGATAACCTGACCATTCATGGTCAAGAGCAATTCGAAAGTATGGTGGAAAACCAGCAAGGTGTGCTAATCCTGGGTTCTCACCTTGGTAATATCGAGTTGTGCCGTGCTTTGGGACGTCGACACTCACACATCAAAATCAATGCGCTGGTCTTCACGGAACACGCCGAACGCTTTAATTCGGTGATGAAAGCAGTAAACCCACAATCTGATTTAAACCTGATTCAGGTGACATCGATGGGCCCTGATACCGCCATCTTGTTGCAACAAAAATTGGAGCAAGGTGAATGGATTGTGATCGTTGGCGATAGAACCTCCACCAGCAAAGAGAGTCGCTCAGTATGGGCAGAGTTCTTGGGTAAAGAAGCTCCCTTCCCTCAAGGGCCATTTATGTTAGCCTCTGTTCTCAAAGCGCCAGTATTCTTATTGTTTGGCCTACGAGATGACTCACAAACCAAACCGCATTTTAATGTCTATTTTGAGCATTTCAGCGACAAGATAGAGCTACCAAGGAAGACTCGCGAACAATCTTTACAGCAAGTCGTGCAGAAATACGCAGACCGACTTCAGCACTACACACTGAAAGCACCGCTTCAGTGGTACAACTTTTTTAACTTTTGGACATTGAGCAAGCACCATGACGAAAACAAATCCAAATAGCATCACCTTTGGTGCCGAACGCCTCACGATTGAGGATGTTGTCGCTATTTCACAAGGCGCAAAAGCCTCGATGAACTCAAGCAATGAGTTCACATCAAAGATCGACCGCGGTGTCGCTTTTTTAGAACGCCTATTGAAAGAAGAAGGCGTGATCTATGGTGTGACAACGGGCTACGGTGACTCATGTACCGTTGCAATTCCGCCAAACCTTGTTGATGAATTACCACTGCATCTAACGCGCTTTCATGGCTGTGGTTTAGGCGAAATACTGTCTCACGAACAATCTCGTGCAGTATTAGCGACACGTCTTTGTTCATTGTCACAAGGTGTCTCTGGTGTGACTCACGATTTGCTCAACCAGATCGTCACTCTGATCAACCAAGATATCTCGCCGCGCATTCCTCAAGAAGGATCGGTTGGTGCCAGTGGTGATTTAACGCCGCTGTCTTATCTGGCAGCTGCACTGATTGGTGAGCGCGATGTCATCTACAAAGGTGAAGTTCGCCCTACTAGTGACGTTTACAAAGAGCTAGGGATTAACCCTATCAAGCTTAAGCCAAAAGAAGGCTTAGCATTGATGAATGGCACGTCAGTAATGACGGCTTTGGCTTGTATCGCCTACAAACGTGCAGAATACCTAGCTCAGCTATCGACTAAGATCACCGCAATGGTGTCTGTAGGTATGCAAGGCAACGATTTCCATTTCGATGAAGCGCTGTTTGCAGTTAAGCCTCATCCGGGTCAACAGCAAGTTGCTGCATGGCTACGTGATGACTTACAAGCGGATCGTCCGCCACGCAACAGTGATCGCCTACAAGATCGTTACTCACTGCGTTGTGCTCCACATGTGATTGGTGTGGTTCAAGACTCTCTGCCTTGGCTACGCCAAATGATTGAGAACGAGCTCAACAGCGCTAACGATAACCCAATTATCGATGGCGACAATGAGCGCGTACTGCACGGTGGACACTTCTACGGTGGCCACATCGCAATGGCAATGGATACGCTAAAAACAGCAGTAGCCAACCTTGCAGATCTACTTGATCGCCAAATGGCGCAGTTGATGGATTACAAGTTCAACAACGGCTTACCATTTAACCTAACGGGTGCTGAAGGCGAACGTAAACCAATCAACCACGGTTTCAAAGCGGTACAGATTGGCGTTTCAGCTTGGACAGCAGAAGCATTGAAACACACCATGCCAGCAAGCGTGTTCTCTCGTTCAACCGAGTGTCACAACCAAGACAAAGTCAGCATGGGCACCATTGCGGCTCGTGACTGCTTACGCGTTCTTGAACTGACTGAACAAGTAGCGGCAGCATCACTTCTGGCGGGGACACAAGCTCTTGAGCTTCGTAAACGCCATAATGAGCTTGATGAGCACCACATGAGTGAAAACCTAAAGCACATTCGCGACGAAGTGCTTAAAGAGTTTGAATTTATCGTAGAAGATCGACCACTTGAAGGCGATCTACGCCACTTCATTGCTCGTATTCAAAGTCAACACTGGTCACTTTACTCCTAGAGTAGCTAACCCTTTACGCAATATTGTTGAGAGCGATTTATGTCTGAAATCCTTCATCCATTAAAATCAGAGGTTACTTTAGTAACCTCATTCCAAGATGCCGACCCAATGGGCGTGATCTACCATGGCAACTACTTCCGATTTTTTGAAGAAGTTAGGCGCATCATGATGGATAAGATTGAGTACAACTACCATGAGATGAAGGATTCGGGCTACATGTGGCCGATCATCGACACGCGCGTAAAGTACATCAAAGCAATACCGTTTAATCATCAGATCACGGTATCCGCTAAGTTAACTGAATGGGAAAACCGCTTGCGTGTTGACTACGAAATTCACGATGCCAACACCGGTGCTCGTATGACACGCGCTCACACCATGCAGGTTGCAGTAACCATTGAAGAGCAAGAGATGTGTTTTGCTTCGCCGAAAGTGTTTACCGATAAAATCGAACACTGGCATCAATTTGGCTGCTTACCCCAATCAACTGAGCAGCAATCAAACGATCACCAATCAGAGCAACCGCAAGTACCTAACACACAGCAGCAGGTGAAACATGAGTCTGTTTAAACACGGGCGTAAGCAAATCAGTATCGCACTGCTAGGGCTTGCTTCAATGATGGCGAGCCACTTTGCTGGCGCTAGCGAGAACACGAATGCTGTCGGCTCTATTACAGAACTACAAACCGTGTTAAGCGAAAATAGTATCGTTCGTGGTGAGTTTACTCAAACACGTAACATGGAAATGTTCGCCCAACCTCTAACATCACAAGGTACTTTCCTGTTAGACAAGTCGAATGGTTTGCTTTGGACACAAGCGACCCCCTTTCCTGTGAGCTTGGTGCTAACCGATAACAAACTGAGCCAAAGATTTGCCGATCAACCCGCTAAGATCATTACCGATAAAGAAAACCCAATGGCATTTTATTTCAGCCATATATTCCTGTCGGTGTTTCACGGGGACACGCAAAAACTTCAAGAGCAATTCTCACTGTCATTTGAACCAGCGACTGAGAAAAATTCTGATGAAAGTGCAAACTCAAGTTCAGAAGACACACGATGGACACTCACTCTAAAGCCAAAGAATGCGCCAATGAACGCGGTGTTTGAAGCCATCACACTGCAAGGAAAAGGTGACATTGAACGTATCGAACTTAGAGAAGTTCGTGGGGACAGCACTGTGATCGAATTTAGCCAGTTAAGCCATCTACCGGAAGTATTAACAGATGCTGAAGCGCAACAATTCCAATTCTAGCCTAGCCCTTGCTTGGCTTGTTGTCGTAATACTGTTTAGCGGATTGTTGATCAAACAATTCGCTTTTTCTTCGTCGGTACCCATTGAAAGCAACATCATGAAATTGCTGCCAGAAAACCAGCAAGATCCCATGGTAGAGCAAGCCTTTCAGCAAATATCCAGCTCGATGAGCGAGCAAGTGGTGTTTATCATAAGTGCCTCCGACGTCGAACAAGCCATGACAGCGACTGACGCTTTTGAAAAAGCCCTCAACCAAAGATCTTTCTCAAATCAGCCAACTCTGTTTAAGCAAGTTCAAGGCAAGATCAACGCCAGCACGCAAAGCCAATGGAGCGATTTCTATTTTCGTCACCGAGCTCAACTTCTAACTCAACAACAAAAAGAGACGCTGACACACTCGCCGGATTCGCGAGCTCAATATGTCATTCAGTCTTTGTACAATCCGTTCTCAGGCGTCACCGCAGCAGAGCTATCTCTAGACCCATTCTTGTTATTTCGCGACTACATCAGTGCTGTTAGCGTTCAATCAAGTAACTTTGTTGTGAAAGAGGGCTACCTCACCGCTCAATCTAATGAGCAAACTCATATTTTGGTGACGGCGACTCTGGCAGGCTCACCTTATAGCTTGTCGATTCAAGAGCAACTTCCCGCTCTTGGTTCAATTGAGCGCGAGATCGAAAAGCAGTTTGGTGTCAAAGTGCAGCATACCGGTGTGGTGTTCTACGCCAATTACGGTACCGAAAGCGCGAAATCAGAAATCAGTACCATTGGTTTAGGCTCATTGGCAGGTGTGATTTTATTGGTGTGGCTGACGTTTCGTAGTGCCCTACCTCTTGCCTTGTCTTTGCTTTCAATCAGTACCGGATTATTGGTCGCACTGGCAAGCACCGTCGCTATCTTCGGTAAAGTTCACCTGTTTAGTTTGGTGTTCGGTGCCAGCTTAATTGGCGTATCCATCGATTACTCCTTTCACTACCTGACTGACCGCTTAGCAGCTGGGAGTAAATGGCAAAGTGAAAAAGGCTTGAAGCACATTCTCGTTGCGATCACCTTGGGTCTGATCACCAGCTTGATTGGCTACCTAGGTCTGTTGGTGGCACCTTTCCCTGGCTTGCAGCAACTTGCTCTGTTCTCGTCAATTGGACTTATTGCCGCTTACGCCAGCGTGGTGTGTTGGTACCCCGTTTTAGCGGCAAAACCAAGCCAAGAACGCCGTCTTCCCTTGTCGAAGCTTTGGCATACTTGGTTAAGCCTCTGGAACAACCAAAAGTTTAGAATTGGCTTACCATTAATAGTGACTGTCGTTAGTTTGATATCACTCAGTCAAATTCGCTACGATGACGATATTCGACAACTTCAGGCGATGCCAGAGCAACTCAAACAGCAAGAGCAAGCCATTACTGAGATATCAGGATTAGGCAGTGGTCAAAATATGCTGCTGGTGACTGCCAACAGCGATCAAAAACTGCTAAAAAAACTGGCTGAGATCACTACGAGCTTAGATTCTTTGGTCGATAGCCAAGGTATCTCAGGATATCGCAGCATCAATCAGCAATTGTTAAGTAAACAAGACCAGCATGATAACTATCAATTGGTTGAGCAACTCTATGACCAGCAAAGCCATATCTTACAGAACACACTTGGTTGGCCTAGCTTTCCAAAATTACCTAAGTTCGAAGCAATCACGGTATCTGGATTTTTAGAATCACCAGTGTCAGAACCTGTTCGACCACTTTGGTTAAAGCCGATAGACGGACAAGCAGCGTCAGTCATTTTGATCAAAGACGTCACAAATTCAGAACTGTTCTCTCAATGGCTTGATTCAAGCTTTGCTCAGCAGCAAGGTGTTAAATACCTCAATAAAGCCGATGAAATCTCTGCTCTCTTTGCGGAATATAGAGTCAAGATCACCGAGCTATTATTGATAGCTTTGGCCGCTATTGGGATGGTGTTAGGTTGGCGCTACGGTGTGAAGCAAAGCCTATTAATGCTGTTGCCTTCATTAATTGCCGGAGTCGCTGGTTTAGCGGTCACGGGCATTTTAGGCTCGACACTGAATCTGTTTAACCTGCTTGGACTGATTCTAATTTTAGGGATTGGTATCGACTATACCCTGTTCTTTGCTGAGCAGAAGAAATCACTAAGCACCTTATTGGCGATTACTTTGTCAGGCCTCACGACGTTACTCTCGTTTGGCTTATTATCGTTGAGTCAAACTCATGCCATTCATAGTTTCGGTGTTACCGTCCTAACTGGTATTTTCGTCGCGTGGTTGCTTTCGCCACTTGCAATCAACAACCAACAAGCAGCGGAAAAATCAAACTCTCGAGAGGCTTTTAGATGAACAAAACAATCAAGATAGCGCTCGTCGTTGGATTGGGCTTACTACTCAGCGCTTGTTCGATGGTGTCTCAACAGCCTACAGGCGCAAGTGTCGCAATCGATAAAGACACAGAGCTCGCCTTGCCGCTGCCTGCTGAACTGGGATACTCATTTACGGCGAGCCAGCTGATCAGCGCTACGTGGGAAAATGATACGCAGCAACTACCGGTTCAAGTCGAAGTCACATCAGACAAAGTCGTGTTGGCGGGTTTCTCCTCTTGGGGTACTCGCATTCTATCGCTGCAATACCAAAACCAAACGATTGATACTCAAGTTCTATCTGGTCTTGGCGCAACCCTGCCGCAACCCGAGCAAGTACTATTTAATTTAATGCTAACTCTATGGCCAGTTGAAGCATGGGCTCAACCTTTACAAGACATCGGTTGGTATTTGGTCGATACAGAAAACAGCCGCACCGTCTTTGATGAAAACCAACAGCCAATCATTGAAATTGATTACCAAGCAGAGCCCGGAGCACATAAAACGGCAGGCAATATTGTTTTCAAGCATTTGATTCAAGGCTACACCATCACCATTCAAACGTTGAACTCAACGATTGTCGACAACCCAAGTAAGAGCTAAACATTATGCCTATTTATATCCAAGACTGTGGTTTCCACTCCGCATTAGGCTCAAGCGTTGCTGACATTCATGGCTGCCTCAAAGGCGAGCATGAATCAAACATGGTTGAAGTGAGCGACATGCTAAACGACGGTAAGCCGACGGTCGTTGGTAAGGTGGCTGGCGAATTACCAGAAATCCCATCAGAACAAGCGGAATACGCCACTCGCAACAATCAACTGGCGTTATCGGCTGTTAATCAAATCAAAGACTCTATCGAACAAGCAAAATCACAATTTGGTGCCGATAGAATTGCTGTAGTTATCGGCACAAGCACCTCGGGAATTTCTGATGGTGAAACGGCGTTTAAACACAAACTAGAACATGGCTCTTTCCCCGAAGATTTCCACTATTCAAAACAAGAGCTAAGCAACACCTCTGAGTTTGTTAGCCAACATTGTGCATTAACCGGGCCAAGCTATGCGATATCGACCGCTTGCTCATCAAGTGGCCGTGTATTTGTTACTGCCCAACGTTTGTTAGATTCAGGAATGGCTGATGCTGTGTTGGTTGGAGGTGTCGATACACTATGTAAACTGACGCTCAATGGCTTTCATGGTCTTGAAGCGCTATCAACCACACATTGTAAGCCCTTTAGCGCCTCTCGTGATGGCATCAACATCGGAGAAGCAGCGGCATTTATGTTGCTTAGCAAGACAAAACCAACCGCTACCAATACAACTCAAAGCACTTCGAATATAGCTCTATTAGGCTATGGCGACAGCTCCGACGCACACCATATTTCAGCGCCCCACCCTGAAGGGAATGGCGCAGAGCAAGCAATGAGAAAGGCGTTAGATTCTGCACAGTTACGAGCAGAAGACATCGGTTATATTAATGCCCATGGCACCGCAACTCCACTCAATGACTCAATGGAAAGCAAAGCCATCCATCGTATTTTTGCAAACAAGGTTCCCGTCAGTTCAACCAAGCCTCTAACAGGACATACTCTTGGAGCGGCAAGTGCGATAGAGGCTGCAATTGCATGGCATATTCTAAAATATGACTTACCACTCCCCTTACAAAAATGTCAGTATAAAGCTGAAGATATTGAGATTGATTTGGTAAACTGTTCCCAGAAACTTAAAGTAAAGAACATCTTAAGCAACTCGTTCGCTTTTGGTGGCAACAACATTAGCCTGATTTTTGGTGTAATAAATGACTGATATCCCTTCTGTAGACCAACTTCTCCCACACGATGATCCGATGATATTAATCGATCGAGCTATCAACGTTGAGGCATTGTCGATTCACTGCCAGGTCGATATTGGCGCGCACAACCTATTCTTTGACGCCGAATCTCAAACGGTCCCAGCTTATGTTGGCATCGAGTTTATGGCGCAGTCTGTTGCAGCTTGGTCTGGATACCATGCGCTGAAAAACGACACTACTCCTCCAATCGGCTTCTTACTCGGTTCTCGTCGCTACAAATCACTGTGTGATGAATTTACTCAAGGTCAAACCCTTGATATCTATGCTGAACAACTCATGGAAGACAGTGGCATGGCCGTGTTTACCGCCCGAGTCGAAGACCAAGGCGAGTTAGTGGCTCAATGCCAACTCAACGTCTACGTGCCGACCGAACAAAAATTACAAGAAATGAAAACTAGGAGCCCATCATGAGCCGTCAGGTTTTAGTCACTGGTGCCAGTAAAGGCATTGGTAAAGCGATCGCTATTCAACTCGCGAAAGACGGTTTTGAAATCGCCGTTCATTACATGGGTGACAAGCAAGGTGCTGAAGACACGTTAAAGTCGATCACCGGACTGGGTGCTGCAGGACGTCTGATCCAATTTGATATCAGCAATCGCAGCGAATGTCGCGAAACGCTTGAGTCAGATATTGTCGAACACGGCGCTTACTATGGTGTGGTGAATAATGCCGGTATTACTCGTGACACGGCATTCCCAGCTATGACTGAAGAAGAGTGGGATGGTGTTATCCATACCAACCTCGACAGCTTCTACAACGTACTTCACCCGTGCGTGATGCCAATGGTTCAAAAACGCAAAGGCGGTCGAATCGTTACTTTGGCTTCTGTATCGGGCATCATGGGCAACCGCGGTCAAACCAACTATGCCGCAGCAAAAGCAGGTGTGATTGGTGCAACTAAGTCTCTGGCTCTAGAGCTCGCAAAACGCAAGATAACGGTAAACTGTGTCGCTCCTGGTCTAATCGATACCGGGATGGTTGATGAGCATGTAAAAGAGCATGCGCTGCCTCAAGTTCCACTGCGCCGCATGGGTGAACCAGAAGAAGTAGCAGGCCTAGTCAGCTACCTAATGTCGGATATTGCGGGCTACGTAACTCGCCAAGTGATTTCAGTTAATGGAGGCTTAGTATGACCCGCCGCGTTGTTGTAACTGGCATGTCAGGCGTTACCGCTTTTGGCAACGATTGGCAGCACATCGAGCCAAAACTAAAAGCATGTGAAAATGCGACCCAGTACATGCCTAGCTTTGAGCAGTACGATGGCCTCAACACAAAGCTTGCCGCACCTATTGATGACTTCCAACTACCTAAGCACTATAAGCGTAAACAAGTACGTGGTATGGGCCGTGTGTCTCGCCTAGCAACAGTGGCGACCGAAAATGCACTAGAGCAAGCAGGACTGATTGGCCACGGCGTTTTGACTAATGGCGAAACAGGCATTGCCTATGGTTCTTCAACCGGCAGTACTGATGCGGTTGGTGCATTTGGCGTGATGCTTAACGAGAAATCGACACGAGCTATCACCGCAACGACTTACGTTCAGATGATGCCACACACCGCAGCGGTCAACGTCGGGCTATTCTTTGGCTTACGTGGACGTGTGATTCCCACCAGCAGTGCCTGTACTTCAGGTAGCCAAGCGATTGGCTACGCCTATGAAGCAATCAAACACGGTTACCAAACCGTTATGGTTGCCGGTGGTGGTGAAGAGCTATGCCCAACCGAATCTGCCGTTTTCGATACCCTTTTTGCTACCAGTTTAAAAAACGACACGCCAGAAAAATCCCCTAGCCCTTACGACAGTGAGCGCGATGGCCTGGTTATCGGTGAAGGTGCTGGTACGCTTGTTCTTGAAGAGTATGAACATGCGGTTGCTCGCGGTGCAAAGATCTACGCGGAAATCATCGGTTTTGCCAGCAACTGCGATGCCGCCCATGTGACCCAACCTCAAATGGAAACCATGCAAATCTGTATGGAGAAAGCGCTGAAAGATGCACAGCTTCCTGCTGAAAAAATTGGTTACGTTTCGGCGCACGGAACGGCAACAGATAAAGGCGATATTGCAGAAAGTAATGCGACCGCGAACATTTTTGGTGAAGTGCCAATCAGCTCATTAAAAAGCTACTTTGGTCATACGCTTGGAGCGTGTGGTGCCATTGAGGCTTGGTTGAGCCTAGAAATGATGCATTCCGGTTGGTTCAGTCCAACATTGAACCTTGAAAACATCGACGAACGCTGCGGCAAACTCGATTACATTACAGGTTCTGGTCGCGAATTGAATGTTGAATACCTGATGAGCAATAACTTTGCCTTTGGCGGAATCAACACTTCAATCATCTTCAAGAAAATCTGAGCTTAGCTAGATAAAACTCAAGACAAATAAAAAGGGTCAGTAACCAAGTTACTGACCCTTTTTTTCAATATAGCTAATGCTCAATTAAGCGTTAGCTTCACGCTCAGCGATGAACTCAAGAGCCATCTTAATGCGAGCGATTACGCGCTCTTTACCAACAAGCTCCATCACTGCATCAACAGAAGGAGACTGGCCGCCACCTGTTACTGCTACGCGAAGTGGCATACCGATTTTACCCATGCCGACCTCTAGCTCTTCACATACTGCTGCAATCACACCATCTTTGATGTTTGCAGTAGTGAAATCCTCAAGCGCTTCAACCTTAGCAAGAGCAAGCTCTAGTGGGCCTTTAGCAACACCACGTAGGTGCTTCTTCGCTGCGCCAGCTTCAAACTCAGAGAAATCTTCGTAGAAGTAACGAGACTGTTCAGCAAGTTCGATAAGCGTATTACAACGCTCGCCAACTAGCGTGATCACTTCAGTGATAGCCGGGCCATTTGTTGTATCGATCTTTTGTGCGTCTAGGTGCCATTGCAGGTATTTAGCAACGTACTCAGGCTCAGAAGTCTTGATGTAGTGGTTGTTCAACCAAAGTAGCTTATCAGTGTTGAATGCAGAAGCAGACTTGCTGATAGCGTTCAGGCTGAAGAATTCAATCATCTCTTCTTGAGAGAAGATCTCTTGGTCACCGTGAGACCAACCTAAACGAACTAGGTAGTTGTTTAGTGCATTTGGTAGGTAACCTTCGTCGCGGTATTGCATTACAGAAACAGCACCGTGACGCTTAGAAAGTTTCGCACCGTCATCACCAAGAATCATTGCACAGTGAGCGAAAGTTGGAACTGGTGCGCCTAGTGCTTCATAGATATTGATTTGACGAGGTGTGTTGTTGATGTGGTCTTCACCACGTACAACGTGTGTAATACCCATGTCCCAGTCATCCACTACAACAACGAAGTTGTATGTTGGTGCACCGTCGGTACGACGAATGATTAGGTCATCAAGTTGGCTGTTAGAAATTTCGATGCGACCACGGATTTGGTCATCAAAGACTACACTACCTTCTTTAGGGTTACGGAAACGGATAACGCATGCATCACCTTCTTTTGCTGCTTCGTTTGCTGCAACAATTTTAGGGTGGTTCGCATCGTAACGAGCCATTTCTTTGTTTTCTTCTTGCTCTGCACGAATTTCGTCAAGCAGCTCTTTAGACGCATAGCATTTGAAAGCTTTGTCTTCAGCAAGTAGCTTATCAACCATTTCGTTGTAACGGTCAAAACGCTTAGATTGGTAGTAAGGACCTTCATCCCATTCCATACCCATCCATTGCATGCCTTCTAGAATTGCATCAACCGCTTCTTGAGAGTTACGCTCAAGGTCCGTGTCTTCGATACGCAGAACGAATTCACCACCTTGGTTCTTAGCGAATAGCCAAGAGTAAAGTGCAGTACGTGCACCACCAACGTGAAGATAGCCAGTTGGGCTAGGAGCAAAACGAGTTTTAACCGTCATTTAAATACCTTGATTATGTAGGTGATTCTTTTAGTGATTACCATTACAAAGCCTGCAACAGAAAAATATCACTAAATTTTGGGCGCTATTTTATCACCACCGCTTAAATCTACAATCAGTAGTGAATGATTAATGCGCTGATCTTGTACGAAAGCTATCGTAGAAGGAGAAAACTAATAGCTCAAGCACATGTCAAATGCTCTAAAACGACAAATTCTCGCCACGCTCGCGATAAACCTCATCTATTCCATCACTCAATATTCCAGCAAATATCAAATTCTTGAATTTATGTTTGACCTTACCCTTACGGGAAGGTTTATGTTAGGGCTAGATGAAAATTGGAGTATCGATATGAACCATTACACAGCTGTGCTCAACGGCCTAAATTGCATGGGGTGTGCTGAGAAGGTCCGCACATTGTTTGACGATCTCGATAATACGAAGATCAACGACATATCGCCGACCTACATCGATATTTCTACTCCTTTTAGTTACGTTCAACTCAACCAACAGTTAGCGACCCTTGGTTATTCCATGGGTAATTCGCTGCATCTTTCATTATCAGGGCTCAGCTGTGGTAAGTGCGTGAGTAAATTGACTCAAGCGCTTGAGCAGACCGAGCTAATCTCAGACCTAGAAGTCAGCAAACATGAATTGTCGTTGGTTACTCTGCTTTCAGAATCCGAGCTTATTGAGCTAATCGAAAGTGTGGGTTATCACGCGACTCCTTACTCTGAAATTAATGAGCCTTTATCTAATTCAGATTCAGAAGACGATAAAAAAACAGTGCCCGTGGAACCGAAACAAGCTAAACCTGCTGCTAGCCAATATACCTATCACCTTGTTCTTGAGGGAATGACGTGTGCGAGTTGTGTTTCTTCGGTAGAGAAAGCACTGAAAAAGAATGAGTTCGTCGACCAAGCTCAGATCAACCTCGCTGAACAGACAGCCTTGGTCTTCACATCTGAAACACGTGACGTCATCGAGAGCGCGCTAATAGAATCGGTGAAAAACGCAGGTTACGGTGCCGAGTTCGTTGATGACGCGGCAACTCAACAACAAAAACAGCAAGAGCAACAACTTCGTACCCAAAAAGCTTTCCTAAAGAATTCAGTAAGTGCACTGCTGATCGGTGCTCCGCTGATGGCGTGGGGTCTGTTTGGTGGCAGCATGACTATTGCTACATTTAACGACCAATTGGCTTGGGGCTTAATAGGTGTTGTCTGTTTGGTACTGCTTGCGACCTCAGGACGCAGCTTCTTTACTAACGCTTGGCAATCACTGATGCACAAGCGTGCAACCATGGATACGTTAGTTGCTTTAGGTACTGGCGCAGCATGGTTCTATTCAATGTTGGTTGTGCTTATTCCATCATGGTTCCCAGAACCATCGCGCCATGTCTATTTTGAAGCGAGCGCAATGATTGTTGGCCTAATTTCTTTGGGTCACTACATTGAAGCCAAAGCCAAAGCTCGCACCACTAAGTCTTTGCAGGCGCTGATTAACTTACAGCCTCAAAAAGCGGTGGTTATCGTCGATGGCAAAGAGCAAACCATCGCTGTAGAAGCCATTCAAGTCGGTATGCAAGCTCGAGTGAAGCCAGGAGAAAAAGTCCCTGTCGATGGTGTCGTGGTATCTGGCGAATCTTATATCGATGAATCGATGCTGACTGGCGAACCGCTTCCCAACGTTAAATCGATTAATGATGGCGTTTCAGCAGGTACCATTAATGGTGATGGCAGCTTAATCATTGAAGCTACGGGGATTGGCTCAAGCACCATGTTGGCTCGAATCATTCAGATGGTTCGCCAAGCACAAAGCAGCAAGCCTGAGATTGCGAAGCTTGCCGACTCTATCTCTGCCGTTTTCGTACCAGTTGTGGTCGCGATCGCAGCCATTGCCGCCCTAGTTTGGTTTTTTGTTGGACCACAACCGAGTGCAAGTTACATGCTAGTGGTATCAACAACAGTGCTAATCATCGCCTGCCCATGCGCATTGGGCTTAGCGACACCGCTCTCTATTACTGTTGGCGTTGGCAAAGCCGCTGAGTTTGGTGTTCTGATCAAGGATGCAGATGTGTTGCAATCTGCAAGCAAAATTGATGCTGTCGTATTTGATAAAACAGGCACCCTAACCCAAGGTAAACCAACCGTTCAGCAGGCCTTTTATGGCGACTTATCAGAACAAGAACTGCTGGCTTACGCCTATTCGGTAGAGGTAGGGTCAGAACACCCATTAGCGAAAGCCGTTTGCCAATATGCTGAGAGCTTACAAGTTTCAGCACTACCCCACAGCGAATTTGAAAACCAACGAGGGCTTGGGGTACTGGCAATAATTAACGGCAAGAACGTGCAAGTTGGCTCGCTTAAGTTCCTAACCCAATTAGGTGTCAATACAGACATTGGCGCGGATTTCATCGAGCTTTGTCGTACACAAGCATGGACACCCATCTTCGTTGTAATCGATCAAAAACTGGAAGGCATATTGGGCATTTCAGACTCGTTAAAAATAGATAGCAAACAAGCCATTGCTCAACTAAAATCCGCCGGAATTCACACCGTACTATTAACGGGCGACAACGACTCTGTGGCTCAAGCAATAGGTAAAAACGTCGGTATCGACGAGGTTATCTCGGAAGTCCTACCAGAGCAGAAAGCTCAGCATATTGTTCAGCTTCAACAACAATATAAGAGCGTTGCCATGGTAGGAGACGGTATTAACGATGCACCAGCTCTTGCTCAAGCGGATATAGGAATAGCAATGGGCAGTGGTAGTGATGTGGCGATTGAAAGTGCGCAAATGACGCTGCTGAACTCGTCGCCACTGTCTGTGAGTAATGCGATCGAGCTATCCCAGGCGACCGTGAGAAATATGAAGCAAAACCTGTTTGGTGCCTTCATCTATAACTCGTTAGGTATTCCAATTGCGGCTGGTGTGCTCTACCCATTTTTTGGATTTTTACTTAGCCCTGTCGTTGCAGGCGCTGCGATGGCGATGTCATCAATCACCGTAGTCAGCAATGCCAACAGATTAAGATTGTTCAAACCCACTCATTATAATATCAACAAAAACCAAATTCATGAGGTTCACCATGATTCGTAAAGTTATGACTCTTACTGCACTCGCTGCAATTTCAGGACAAGCTCTCGCTACTAATGTACTAAACCATAAGTCTCCATATTGTGGCTGCTGCACAGAATGGACAGAACACATGCAAGACGCAGGTTTCGATGTCACAGAGAAACTCCATGATGACATGAACCCAATCAAGCAGAAGTTAGGAGTAACGCCAGAACTGGCTTCTTGCCATACGGCAGAGATCGACGGTTACGTATTTGAAGGGCACATTCCTGCAGAGGACGTGAAAGCCTTTTTAGAGAACCCACCACGCAATGCGATTGGCTTGGCGGTTCCAGGCATGCCAATGGGCTCTCCGGGCATGGAGTATGGCGATAAGAAAGACGAGTATTCTGTGTATGCGTTTAACGAGAAAGGTCAGGTGTTTGAATACCGTCATTACAACGGAAAATAGAGCGTAATTAGACCTACGAACAGCAATAAAAATAGAGCCTAGCATTAAGCAAACCCAAGACTGTGGTTTACTTACTAGGCTCTTTGCTTTTGGACAGTAAAGCAAATCTTGTCGCGGCACCAACCGGGCTGTTAGTACCGCTATGTTTTCGTCGCTAGTTAGCAAAAACTCTATTTAACAAAAAAGCTAATTAGCGAAGAAACTCACTTGGCTAATAATCTAATCGATTAAGCAGCCAAGTGAGTCAGCTTAGAAGCCGTAAGATGCACCGAATACGAATGCGTTGTTTGTTTTAGACGCGCCGTTCGCGAAATCAACTCCGTTAGCTTGGCTACGGAATTCGAAGTAAGGTTGAACACCTTGACGAGTCCATGTTGCACGAAGCTCGTGATCCATAGCTTCAGCATCAATCATGTATACGTTGTTGTAGCTCAGCGCTAGGTCTTCGTTTACAGAGTAAGCAATGCGGTTATCCATGCGGTAATCAGTGTCTGCATCTGCAGAAGTGTCATCGATGTGTGCACGAGTACGGTTACTAATAGAGATACCGTTATCGAAGTTGTAGCCAATTTTAACCAATGGACGGAACTGAATGCTCTCGCCAGCAGAGAAGACATGTTGGTAACCCGCTGCAACCCATAGGTTGTCAGTGATATTGAAAGCTTGCTCACCACCAACAGTGATGAATGCATTTGCTTGACCAGTTGTTGCGTCGCCACCAGTTTCAGCAGCAGTTAGACCTTCAAGGTCGCCAAGTTGGATGCCATCAAACTCAGTGTAAACAGTTAAACCGCCTAGAGAGTTGT
Organism: Vibrio sp. 1F279; assembly: GCF_041439815.1. NCBI lineage: Bacteria > Pseudomonadati > Pseudomonadota > Gammaproteobacteria > Vibrionales > Vibrionaceae > Vibrio > Vibrio sp. 1F279. The sequence continues at coordinate 80,724 of NZ_JBGOOU010000019.1, forward strand.
CAAACGTGTGGCCAGCTTCTAGAGTCGAAGTCATATCAGAACCGTGGATACGGCCATCGTCGTGAAATTGGATATTACCTGTAACGTAAGAAGAACCAGCGAAAGCACTAGAAGCGAAAGCAAGAGAAAGTGCACTTAGAGCGATAATTTTTTTCATAGTAAACTGCCTTAGTTTAAATTTTTCAGCGACATATCTTCGGTATATCATTCACCTTCGCCGCTTGAGTAATTGGTAGCCTCCCTGGCATGAAATCTATCTTGCTCGAATTAATTTACGTTTCAAAATAAAAGGGCAAACAGAGTGAACTCTCTCACCATCAAAAAAAGGAAAGTTATTTAAACCAAATAAATCAACAACTTAAAAACATAAAAATAGATAAAAAAAGAAACCCAATAATCAAAACGGATCAAGATCACGTTATTTCACGTCGTAAAATTAGATTCAGTTATTTCAATCACACCTGATTTATAGTTTTTTATGGCAGACTTATTTTTTGAAGAGAAGAATGAGAAGTGCGTCACTTTTGCGATGAAGCTCACCTTATGTGCATTGTTGACGTTATAAACAAAGGCTATTTCTATATGTTTCAGTTTAAGGAATGTACCGAACTTAGTTTGGACGAAAAAAAAGCTCCCACTTTTATCTGAGTAAGATAATAGCTAGGGAGCTCATCTATTAATGTTGCTTATCGATTATTTCACCGAAGTCACTCGACTTACTTTCTCGCCACTTTCAGAGATAGAGCGGATGTAAGTTTCGCCAGAAACCGATGGACGTTGCTGCTCATCATACGTTAGCCAGTTTTCACCATCCGCTGAGTATTGAAGCTCTACGCCAGGGAATTGAACGTTCATCGCTAGCTTGCCATCAACCACTTTTGCCCCCGGAACTGGTAGTCGGTAATCAATACCCGCTTTCTCAAGCTTGGCCAGTTCACGTTGACCAACAATATTCGCGAAGCGATTAAAGTCGTTGTTTAAAGACTGCTTATTTACAAGGTCGGTATCTTGAGAGTACTCAACGCCCACTTTGTAGTCGTTTTCCCAATCCGCTCTGTGCCATGCGCGCTCTGCAGCTGCAAGAACTCGCGGGAATACCATGTATTCATACTGCTCATCAGTACGTACGGTTTCAGACCAAAGTTGCGCCGACAAACCGTAAAAAGGTTTTGCTTCAATCTCGCCTTTACCAGAGAAGCCATTGCCGTCACGGTCTAATGATGTTTCCGCATTTTGTGGCATGTTTTCTGGTGCGAAGCCAAACATCTTACGAGTATCCGTTGCACGCGTTGCCCAGTAGTAACCGCGCTCTGCGGCATCTACTTCGTATGGCATATCCATGTATACGTAATCTGGGTTAGAGACAATCACGTCATAACCTTTCGCTGACCAATCGTACACTGATGAAGTGCCGCCCCAGTAAAGAACGTCCCAGAAGTTAACGCGAGTCGTTTCAGTAGCGAAGCCAGATTCACCCTCTTCCACATACTTCAAGCCATCTTGCCAAGCTTGGAAGTGAGGAATGCCTTTGTCTGCAACAATTTTTGATACTTCTTTTGCAAAGTAGCCAGGCAGGTGACCGAAATCACTCACTGAACCATCAGCAATCAAAGACTGACATTGTGGAGACTGTTGGAATGGCTTGTCTTGCTTGTCTAGCTCAATGTTACCTTTCCATGCCACTTTGTCTTGAGCATCAACATCTTGAAAGCCTGCGCCTAGCTTGATGTTTTTCGCTTCATCACCACCAAAGTGCCAAGTCGTTAGTGGCATACCTGCTTCATAGTGCATAGCTGCAATTTCAGTAATCACTTTATCAACAAAGCGAGTCGATGATTCCATACATGGGTTGATGAAGCTGTGCTTATCGTAGAACTGAATAGTCGTCACGTTTGAAGTATCTTGTGGATCCATCAAGCGATATTCACTTGCTTCAGCTTCTTTGCCTTCCGCCATTAGGCGAGTGTAACGCGCTTCCATTGATACCACAGCAGAACGAGCGTGTGCTGGCATATCAATTTCTGGAATTACTTCGATGCTGCGCGCTTTTGCGTAGCTTAAGATCTCGACGTAATCCGCTTTACTAAAGAAACCAGAGCCAAAGTTGTCTGTTGTTGGACCTGAACCTAGCTGAGGCAGTAAACAGCTTTGCTCTTCCAAATCAAAACAACGATTAGACCCTACATCCGTTAGCTCTGGTAAACCTGGGATTTCTAAACGCCAACCTTCATCATCAGTTAAGTGAAGGTGAAGTTTATTCATCTTGTATGCAGCCATTTGATCTAGCGTCGCTAGGATGGCATCTTTTGAGTGAAAGTTTCGAGCAACATCCACCATCACACCACGGTAATCAAAGCGTGGTGCATCTTTGATCGACAGTTGTGGTAGTGATTCAGCGTTCTGACTGTCTATTAGGCCAAAAATAGACTGAACTGCGTAGAAAGCACCTGTTTTATCAAACGCTTTAATCGCAATCCCCTCTTCCGAGATGCTTAGTTCATAAGCGCCAGATTTTGCTAAATCACCCGTAAACTGAGTAGGAACAACGGCAACACTAACAGGTAGGTCGCCACTCACATCTACGTTTACCACATCTGCACGTTCTTCAATTGCAGCGAACTGCTCAGCATCGAATGCCTCTTTAGGTAGGGCAATACCACCAGCAATACTCACTGAACCTTCACCCGCTTCTACCGACATTGGGGTTGGTAAAAGCGTTGTTGAAACGTCTTGCGTTGCTAGATCCGCATTCTTTTCGAAACGCGTAACCGCAGTCGCCATGACATTGTTGTCATCAGGTGTACGCTTAAGGTTGTTTCCTTCCAAACCTGTTACGAACGACGCGACATCTTCAGTATTCAATGAAGCAATCATCTTAGGTTCTGCGTTTGGCGCAGTTACGAATGCACCCGGCATAAAGTCAGTTTCAAACAGTTGCCAGTACTCACTCGTTAACGGAAGAATCACTTCTTCACCAGCGGCAAAACCATCGAACTTATCTGTAGGTTCTAGTTTGTGTAGGTCACCCGTTACACGAGTGATTTTAAATTGTTCGTTATCAACATCTAAAATAAGGCGAATACTATGGAAGTAGATAGTCCAATCTTTCGAATCAATCGCTTCACCGTCATTGGTCAGGGTCATGTTCACTTTATTACATGACGCCCACTCAGCACCTAGGTCCTGACAAGCCATGCCTTCATTCGCACCGTGATTGGTTAGAATTTCATATTGCACATCAAGGTTATCAGCCAGTGCATTAACCACCTGTTGCTCAGGTGCTTGCGTTACAGCACAACCCGTCAAACCAGCCAGTACCGCTACAGATAGTAAGTTTCTCTTCAACATCGTCTTCACCCATAAATTTAAAATTGAGTCAGAAGCAAAGTGGAGCGCTTCGAAAGTTAGATAAACTATATGGGCTTATTTTTTGCCGTGAATTAAATCAGGTTAATAAAGTGATCGGCTTCAAATCTCAAAAACACTGATAAAATTAATTATATTAAAATCATAAAGTTACAACCTACGGCACTTCCGTCATTTTTATTTTGACGTAAAAACTGAGAATTGAATCACAATCTTTTTAAAGGATTTCATAAAATCGTGTTGTTGGTAGGGAGAAAGGTTTAAGAGTTTGTTCGTGTTGTTATACTTTTCGTACAAACAACGTGACATCGTTCTCAAAAAAAACCGTTAAAAAACGCCGTCAAAATCAATTTTAACGAGTTCATATCTTTTAATAGGAGCTTTCCTTGCGCACATTTTTGTACGTAACTTTATTCGTTCTCGCATTTTCAGCCAAACAAGCTGCGGCCGAGCCTCTTTATTGGCAAGCCAAAAAGGATGATCTGACGCTTACTATCTTAGGTTCTGTGCACGTTGGGGATAAAAGTATGTACCCACTTCCTTCGGCAATCACCGACGCGCTAAAAAACAGTGATGGCTTAGTTATCGAAACGGATATCAGAAAGTCTGATGACGTTGTATATCCCCGCAACAAATTCACTACAGCCGATGTACTCAATGAAGAACAGCTGCGATTATTAACCGACATCTCAAAATCATTGGACATGCCGACGCAACAACTGCTTAGCTCACCGCCTTGGGCGACATCTCTTTCTATACAGATGCAGCAGTTAAAAAAACTAGGTTATGGCTCCGCCGGCGGCGTTGATGCGACGCTAGCTTACAAAGCGACTATCCAAGATGTTCCCGTTATCAGCTTAGAGCCGCTTCAATTCCAAATAGACCTGATGACAAAACAAAAGGACGACGGTAAGGAGTGGTTAGTCAGTAGCCTTGAAGAGTTTGACCAAACTGATCGTGTGGTTCATTGCTTAATCGAAAGTTGGAAAGCAGGTGATTTAGCGAAGCTGGAAGCTTTCGCAGAGCTGTCTGAGATGTCACCTGAACTAGAGAAAGCATTTTTAACCGATCGCAATATAGACTGGGCAAACAAACTATCCGCCAATGATTGGAAACTTGACTCGAAAGAGAGCTACTTAATTGTGGTTGGCGCCTTGCACCTAATAGGAGAAGGTAACTTATTGCAGTTGTTAGAAGAGAAGGATTTCAATGTCACTCAACAATCACAAAGCCAACAGGCTCAGTGTCAATTTGAGGTTAGTGACGACAACTAACTAAATTCGATACTATGACCTTCTCATAATATAACCATTACCTAATAACAGAATCATTACATTTAATAGCACCATAACGGTGCTATTATCTTTCGCTCTTTTTATACACGGTGTTGTTCTCATGAAACCAGTTCTCTTCGCTTTACCTTTAGCTCTCTTGATCCTGATGCCCACGACAGCGTCTGCCAAAGAAACTTGTACCATCGAACAGTTTCAAGCCATCGACATTCAGCCAGATACAAAAGGCGGCGTGCTAGATAAAGAAAGCGGACAGTTTTTGATTACTGAGAAGCCACCGATGCGATGCGCGAATATTACGTTCACGACGTCTACAACACGCAACCGTATCGCAAGCCAAATGAATGGTAATTTTGAAGCAAGCTTTTACGACAACCAAACGGGAAGCTCTCACTCGGTGGCGTTTGATGAAGATGAAGTAAAGGCAGGCTACATTCGAATTGGTCCAAATAACCCTGTTGAAGCGTATGTTTGCTTTGTTACTTCAGAGACGCCAATCAAGAACATCACGTGTGATGTGAAGTAAACAGATTTTCGGCTGGCTTATTGAGTCAATCCTTTCTCTATGCGGGATGTTTAGAACAAAAAGAGATTTCCGACTCGCTCCTTCGTCGCTCTAGGGAATGACACATATACCAAAATGCAAAAAAGCCGTAGCCCCCTCTATTACGAGAGTGCTACGGCTTTCTTCAATGTGGCAGTGAAGATCTTATTTTGAACATCAGGCGAACCCCACTTTGGTTCTGACCCTATTTCCTATGACCTAAAACGACGAAAGCCTGCTCGTTGAGCAAGCTTTCTTAATGTGGCCAGTGAAGAGCTTATTTTGAACATCAGGCGAACCCCACTTTGGTTCTGATCCTATTTCCATGATCTAAAACGACGAAAGCCTGCTCATTGAGCAGGCTTTCTTAATGTGGTCGGTGAAGAGCTTATTTTGAACATCAGGCGAACCCCACTTTGGTTCTAATCCTATTTTCTACGCTCTAAAACGACGAAAGCCTGCTCAATGAGCAGGCTTTCTTAATGTGGTCGGTGAAGAGGGATTCGAACCCCCGACCCTCTGGTCCCAAACCAGATGCGCTACCAAGCTGCGCTATTCACCGAGATATCTAACTGGCTGATTGCCTGTCGATGAAGCGTATAATACGGATTCTGAGTTTATCCGCAAGGGCTTTTTTCACTCTTTTTTACAATATCGAATCGTTCGAACAAAAGACGTACAAGTGAAATGCCAATGTGACGAAAAACACACAGTTACCAACAAGTATTTAACTTATGAAACAGGATTGATCCAGATCAGTGAATTGATAACACCAGTTAATACACTAACTCGTGTCATATAACTTTGAGGTATACACATGGACTTTTGGCTAGAACTCCTATTTGGTAATGCGGTGGGGCTATCTTCAATGATAGTAATATTCGGGGCTCTGGGTCTCATGATGTTCTATGGAGGCTTCTTCATCTACAAAGTTATGACTGAAAAATCTCCTCACTAGAATCGCTCAGCCTAAATCATCTACTTTTAAGTATCATTTTCTTTAGGTAGATGTAAAAACGCTTTGCACCGGAGCCGACTTATTGTCTTCTCCGGTTTTTTCATTTTTAAACCCGGCCTCAACTTAGGTATACTTACCTTATCCTTATCCAACTTGAGATACACACTATGTCTCATGATGACGACTTAGATCTATTCCAAGAAATGATGGGCGATGTTAAACGTATCGACCATGACACCACCGAACACCAGAAAGTACACCGAGTCACAGAATCTCACCTTGCTAAGCGTGAAGCCGCTATGTGGCTGTCTGACGACGAGAAAGACTACTTATCATTAGACTACTCTCTAATGATCAAACCTGACGATGTCATTGCTTATAAAAAAGATGGCGTACAAGAAGGCGTATACAAAAAGCTGCGCTTGGGCAAGTATCCAATTCAAGCCAAACTCGACCTTCACAGGAAAACACTGAAAGACGCTCGTAACGAAGTACTCTCATTTTTACGCCAATGTTTAAGAATGGATGTTCGCACCGTTATCATTGTCCACGGTAAAGGTGAGCGTTCGAATCCACCAGCAATGATGAAAAGCTACGTGGCAAATTGGCTAACACAAATTAACGATGTTCAATGTGTTCATTCAGCTCAGCAATTTCACGGTGGTACAGGTGCGGTCTATGTCATGCTCAGAAAGAGTAATGACAAAAAGCTAGAGAACAGAGAGCGCCATCAAAAGCGCAGCAGTTGATAAGTTGAGATAGATAAGTAAGCTAATAGCGGTCTTGCATCAAGAGCGATATTTCGTGCCTAGACTCACACCAAGTGCTAAAATTGTCCTCAGTTAACGAATCCCAACTCAAAGCAACTATTCAGAGGTTGCTTTTTGTTTATCTATATTTCCGTTGTGAAACGCTAAGAGAATATCATGTCACAAGAATCCCAAGCTAAACGCCTTAATAAATACATCAGTGAAACTGGTTTTTGCTCACGCCGCGAAGCCGACAAACTCATTGATGCTGGCCGAGTTACTATTAACGGTAAGATCCCTGAAATGGGCACTAAAGTCTTGCCTGGTGATGATGTTGAGATCGACAATAAACCTGTTCGTTCAAGAGAAAAGCCGATCTACATTGCTCTTAATAAACCAACAGGTATCACCTGTACTACTGAGCGTGATATTCCAGGCAACATCGTCGACTTTATAGGTCACCACAAACGTATATTCCCTATTGGTCGTCTAGATAAGCCTTCTGATGGTCTTATCTTCTTGACCAACGACGGCGATATCGTAAACAAAATCCTACGTGCAGGTAACAACCACGAAAAAGAATACGTGGTTCGTGTAGATAAACCTATTACGACTGAGTTCTTAAAGCAAATGGGCGCTGGCGTTCATATTCTCGATACTGTTACCTTGCCATGTAAGGTAGAGAAAGAGACCAAGTTCTCATTTCGCATCACATTAACGCAAGGCCTTAACCGTCAGATTCGCCGTATGTGTGAAGCTCTCGGATATGAAGTATTTAAGCTTCGCCGTGTTCGTATTATGAACATCTCATTAGACGGCATTCCTAACGGAAAATGGCGCTACCTGAGCGACGAAGAGATTACTGAAATCTTGGCAATGTGTGAAGGCTCAGTAAGTACTGAAGATGCGTCAAAAATCAACGCGAAAGGTCAACGCATTCGTAAAGCGACTGACGCGAAACTTTTTGATAGCCGTGAAGAGAACCAAACTTCAACTGCGCGCCGTAATCAAAACGATAACCGTACTCGCACTTACCGCGGTAACAATGCGGATGAATTCCGTCATGCGCCTAACTCAAAGCGTGGCCGTAACTCATCGAACGGTGAAAGCAGTGGCGGTGGCAATACCGAGAACTGGAAATCAAACTCTCGTTCAGAGCGTTCTAATTCAGATAAAAACCGTTCGGATCGCAATCGCACAGATCGCGACAATAACGAACGTAGAAGCGGTAAACCGACAAACCGCAGTCAAGATTCAAACAGACCGAACAAGCCTGCACCGAAACGTGTTGGTGGTACTTTAGGTTTGAAAAAGTAGTCAGAACCCTTTCAAACAGGACTGTCGATAAAGAAACGCCCGCTAGATTAGTCTAGCGGGCGTTTTATTTATGATCATGTACGTTATCGTTATGGAAAGCACAAGCTACAGGCATAGTTCAGCAAACTGACCACGCGTAAGTAGTACTAAGTCTTTCGGGTCTAGCTCGATCTCTAACCCTCTCTTCCCTGCACTCACGCATATCGTTTCAAAATCGGTAGCGCTGGAATGAACAAAGGTAGGTAATGATTTTTTCTGACCAAGAGGACTGATTCCTCCCACCACATAACCTGTCGTTTTCTGAGCAATATCTGGATCAGCCATCTCTGCTTTTTTACCTTTCGCTGCTTTAGCTGCAAGCTTAAGGTTTAACTTCTGGTCAACAGGAATAACAGCTACCGCCAAATATTTCGCCACACCATTCAAGCTGAACAACAGAGTTTTGAATACACGTTTGGGATCTTGACCAAGCGCTTCGACAGCCTCTAATCCATAATTCGTGTTATTTGTATCATGATGATACTGATGCACACTGTGAGCGATTTTCTTTTTCTTGGCGAGATTGATTGCAGGGGTCATAACAAATCCAAACGATAGATAAACAAAAAGCGACGCCGAGGCGTCGCTTTAGTTAAATTTATCATGGTGCTAGAGTCAATCTAATTTAGCACCTAGTGATTCAATTAACTGGGTTCAATTACTTGTAAACCATTTGACCTGAAGGCGCGTACTTGTTCACATCAACAGGGCTGTTTGCTTCTAGGTACTCTTTTAGTACTTCAGCGTCAACAAAACCTGTGTTCACAAAGCCAGGGTGATCAGACAGTTTAGGGTAACCGTCACCGCCAGCAGCGTTAAAGCTTGGTACCGTAAAGCGGTATGTTTCATCTAAACGAAGCTGCTTGCCACCGATGAAGACATTCGATACTTCACCGTCAGCGACAGTCATAGAAATACCTGCAAACTGTGCATAAGCACCTGAATCAACAGGTTTAGTCGCCACTACGTTTAGGTAATCTAGAACTTCTTTACCAGTCATATCAGTGTAAGTCAGGATGTTTGCAAAAGGCTGTACTGTTAGTACATCTTTGTACGTCACATCGCCGGCTTCAATTGAGTCACGAACGCCACCAGAGTTCATCACAGCGAAGTCTGCTTTTGCACGCTCCATGTGAGAAGTCGCAATCAAACGACCCAGGTTAGTTTGTTGGAAGCGAACTACGTTACGGTCACCTTCAAGCTTGCCATTTGTCTCAGCGATTTGAACTTCTAACTGAGCTTGGCCCTGTTCTTGGAAAGGACGTAGGAATTCAAGCAGCTCTGGATCTTGTGCGATTTCATCTTGAATAAGAACGCGTTGCTTCTTGCCGTCAATCTTAACTTTCTTCTTAAGGTTAACGGGAACCAAGTCGTAGCTCACCATCTCTAGTTCGCCATTACGGAATTCGTAATCAGCACGGCCTACGTACTTGCCCCACTCGTGAGCTTGAACGATGTAAGTACCGTTTTGAACGTCTGGTTTACACTCATCACCCGGCTTGAAGTTTTGCTTCGCAACGTTAGGGCCTTCCATACATACAGGCTCTTGAGAGTGACCACCAACGATCATATCTAGATCGCCTTCATTTAGGTAACGAGCTAGTGCTACATCACCCGGAGCATTAACACCACGCTGACCATTTTCGTAGTGACCCATGTGAGTCACAGCGAAGATAAGATCGGGTTTTTCTGTTTCTTTAAGTTCAGCGATCAGTTTCTTCGCTTCTTCTTTAGGGTCACGGAAATCGATACCAGCAATAAATTCTGGGTTACCAATTTTCGCAGTATCTTCAGTCGTTAGACCGATAACAGCAATCTTGATACCTTGCTTTTCAAACATCTCGTAAGCTTGGAATTTACGCTCGCCTGTCGCTTTGTCGTAGATGTTTGCAGATAGCATTGGGAAGTTTGCCCAGTCGATCTGTTTTTGCAGTACGTCTAGTGAGTTATCGAACTCGTGGTTACCTAATGCCATTGCATCGTAACCAATTTTATTCATACCTTTAAAATCAGGTTCTGCATCCTGAAGGTCTGACTCTGGTACACCAGTGTTGATGTCACCGCCAGATAGAAGCAACACGCTACCGCCTTCTGCTTCAACTTCTGCACGAAGTTGGTCAACAAGCGTTTTACGTGCAGACATGCCGTATTCGCCGTATTTGTTCTGCCAAAAACGACCATGGTTGTCGTTCGTATGCAGGATAGTTAGCTTATAAGTTTCGTCTTGGTTCCAATCATGAGCTGATTGAGACGCACATCCAGCCAAAGTAGCTAGGATTGCAGCACTTAGTGCTGTCTTTAGAATAAGGCGTTGCTTCATTGTCATACCTTTGAACTTTTTAGGGGAATCCACTGCTTTCTATAATCCATTGCGACTCCTTGTCTGGAGTTCGAACAATAAGACTTCAACATGACTAATCTTAAATTAACATTCTAAATGTAACACGACGATTTCATATTTATGTCGAATTGGTCACGCATGAATCAACAGTTAAGTGTAACAAAATTATGAGATTACACTCAAACTTCCCCTGCATCACAGGCAATCGTTTACTTATAAAGTGTGATGAATGTCAGCAATTCACTACAAACAGGACAGACCTCACACACCTATACCGCTTTCTTAGGGAATCAGAGGCTCTGTTAACAAGGGGTTAATCGCCTATCGTGGATTGACGCACTGCAAAACAAGTTCGTGAACAGCCAGACAGACAGCTTAGTCATAGCCCAAATAGGCCGAGGCTTCGGTGAACTAAACGGATGTTCCATTAAAAAACGCCCAACTCTAAGAGTTGGGCGTTTGTCTATTACAATCAAATAACGAGTTAACACTCTCTAGTTAATACTAGTGACTTAACATCAGATAAAACTATTTGATTTCGATGTGCTCGAAGCCTTTGATAAGGTCATCAAGTGCTTTCATCTGCTTCAAGAACGGTTCTAGCTTATCTAGCGGTAGAGCTGATGGGCCATCACAACGAGCTTGATCCGGGTTAGGGTGAGCCTCAAGAAATAGACCAGCAATACCCGTCGCAATGCCCGCTTTAGCTAGTTCAACCGTTTGCTCACGACGACCGCCAGATGCAGCACCTGATGGATCACGCATTTGAAGCGCGTGAGTCACATCAAAGATGATTGGGCTACCGTTTGATGATTTCTTCATCACACCAAAACCAAGCATATCAACTACTAGGTTGTCATAACCCATGCAAGAACCGCGTTCACAAAGAATGATGTTCTCGTTGCCACACTCAGCAAACTTATCAACGATATTACCCACTTGATCTGGGCTCATGAACTGAGGCTTCTTCACATTGATAACCGCGCCAGTCTTAGCCATTGCTTCAACAAGATCAGTTTGACGAGCAAGGAACGCTGGAAGCTGGATTACATCAACCACATCAGCAACAGGCTGAGCTTGCGCTTCAGTGTGAATATCAGTGATGATCTTCACGCCAAAGGTATCTTTCAGCTCTTGGAAAATTTTAAGACCTTCTTCCATGCCAGGACCACGGTATGAGTGAACTGAGCTACGGTTTGCTTTGTCGAAAGACGCCTTAAATACATAAGGGATACCCAACTTCTCTGTTACTTTCACGTAGTGCTCACAGATCTGCATAGCTAGATCGCGAGATTCAAGAACGTTCATGCCTGCAAATAGCGTAAATGGCTTGTCGTTAGCAATTGGCATATCACCAATGTGAACTGTTTTCTGTTCCATCATATTCTCTCTAAATAATTATTAATTAGTGAACAACCACTGTCTTTTCGTTCATGACGTTCACTTGAGATTTCAGTAACTCAGATGCAGGGTCATCTGGGCATTGGTCGATAAAGTATTGATAATCCGTTGCTGCAACTTGATGACAGTCTAGCTGCTGATAAATAAAGCCGCGGTCACGGATTTCATACGGGTCATCCGGCACAAACGTTAACGCAAGATCAGTACACTTCAATGCAAGCGTATAACGCTCTTCTCGCAATAATGCACTCTTAAGCAACGCTAGCCACTTACCAATAATCGTTGGGTGATCGGCAACCTCTAAGTGTTCCGCTTTCACCTTAGCGAGTGGGCCATCATGTCCGATTAACCAAGCTCGTAAAGTTTGCACGCCAACATACTCACCGTTGTAAGGGTTAATATAGACGGCTGCTTGCCCGTACCAACTCACTTTTAGCAAGAATTGAGTTGGGAAAGATACGCCCTCTACAGGGAAGCCTAGCTTGCGACCTAGAAAAAGAAAAATCGCACCAAGACTGACAGGGATGCCTTTCTTTCTCTCGAGCACTTTATCGATAAACGCGTTTTCCGATGAGAAGTAAGCGTCTTTATCGCCTGCGAAGCCCCACTCATAAAAGAATAGTCGAATAAAAGATTCAAACTTCTGTTGCTCGTCGGTTTCATTAACCAAAGCAAACTCAGCGTCTTTTAACAATCTCGCCAGTTCTTGCTCAGCCCAGCTGTCTTGAGTTTCTGGGTTAATCGCTTTATTTAAGATCAATGCACCTTCAGCTAACTCTAGCTGGTCAAAGTCTTCATCAAAAAATTCGTACATACGTCATTAACCGAAAAATGTTGGAGTCTTTGTCATTGCGATTTTGCCTGCCATTGCTAGCCAGCCTAGAGCGCCAAAGAATGAGAAAACTCTCAATAGCTTGTTCTTACCTAACTTAAGCGCAAAGAAGCCCAATGCGATGTAAGCCATTACACAGGTCAGTTTTTCAGTTAACCATGGTGCCGCCGGTGTAAAGGGAATAAAGCCAGTGATAAAAATCAAACCAATACCCGATAGCAGCAGCAACGAGTCATTGATATGAGGGAAACGCTGCAAGAAAGGATGCTTAAGCTTTGGTGAGTTAACCATCATCAGAGCGAAACGAATCGAAAGAAGTAGCGCGCTTATAGCAATCGTTAGTAGGTGAAAATGTTTTAAACCTTCGTACATGGTATTCCTTTATATTTTTTATATGTGCTTTCGTTAACACGAGCCAAACAATACCCGTTAATGCCCTGTATTTCTGCGTAAAATCTCTGTATTTCTGCGTTAAATGCATTATCGAGTTAAACGTATTTTCGAGTTAAAGGTATCAATTTAGCAAGTTAATCATCTATTGCTCACTAGATGATGAACAGCAGCCTATGAACAGTAACGACCCAATGTCACTCGGTCATTACCACCGTAATCTTTTTCTGTAACCACATCCAAGTAGCCCAGTTGTTGCATTATCTCACGTACCGCCAAGCCTTGGTCATAGCCGTGTTCAAATGCTAGCCAGCCTTCGTTTTCTAAAAAACCGCGTGCGTTTTCAGAGATGTATCGAATATCAGCTAAACCTTTATCTTCAGCCACTAACGCTGTGATCGGTTCAAAACGCACATCACCTTGAGATAAATGAGGGTCATTCTTCTCAATGTAAGGTGGGTTAGAGACAATCAACGAGAACTTGACCGCTTCTTTTTCAGAGTTAGCCAGGTTCAAAGGCTCAAACCAACTGCCATGTAAAAAAGTGGCGTTAGTGATATTTAATCGCTGAGCGTTTTCTGTCGCAAGTTGTTGCGCTTCCGGACGAAGATCAATTCCCGTCACTGGTCGGTTCGGCATCTCAGACGCCAATGCCAAAGCAATCGCACCTGTACCAGTTCCTAAATCGAGAATCGCACCTTGCTTGCCATACGTTTTGTCTAACGCCACTTCAACCAAGCGTTCCGTATCTGGACGTGGGATTAAAGTAGAAGGAGAAACTTTTAACGGCAGCGACCAAAACTCACGTTCACCAACAATATAAGCCACAGGCTCACCGGTTAAGCGACGTTTTAGAAGGGTATTGAATTCGGATTCTTGTTCTGAAGTGAGATACTTCTCAGGCCAAGTCAGTAGGTAAGATCTTGGTTTATCTAAGGCGTGGCAAAGCAGTACCGCAGCATCAATCGAGGGCGATGTGTTATCGCCCTCTTGAAGCTGTACGATTGCTGACTTTAAAGCACTTTCAACCGTATATGCTGACTGCATAGTAATTAGTTGTGCTCAGCAAGTGCTGCTAGTTGATCGGCTTGGTGCTCTTGTAGAACAGGATCAAGCAGGCTTTGCATATCACCTTCCAGAACTTCGTTCAGGCGGTAGATAGTTAAGTTGATGCGGTGATCAGAAACACGGCCTTGAGGGTAGTTGTACGTACGAATACGGTCACTACGGTCACCAGAACCTAATAGGTTACGACGTGTATCTGAAATCGCAGCAGCACGACGCTCTTCTTCAGCTTGAACGATACGAGCCGCAAGAACAGCCATCGCTTTCGCTTTGTTTTTATGCTGAGAACGCTCGTCTTGACACTCTACTACTGTACCTGTTGGTAAGTGAGTAATACGGATTGCTGAATCCGTGGTGTTAACGTGCTGACCACCCGCGCCAGATGCACGGAAAGTATCAATCTTAAGGTCGCCAGCTTTGATCTCTGGCAGATCTGCTTCTGGAATCTCAGGCATAACCGCAACGGTACATGCAGACGTATGAACACGACCTTGTGATTCAGTCTCAGGTACACGTTGTACACGGTGACCACCAGACTCGAACTTCATTGTGCCGTAAACAGCATCGCCACTGATTTTAGCGATCATCTCTTTAAAGCCGCCCTGCTCTGAAACATTGCTGCTCATCACTTCGACGCGCCAGCCTTTTTTCTCGGCAAACTTAGAGTACATACGGAAAAGGTTACCCGCAAAGATACCCGCTTCATCACCACCTGCGCCGGCACGAATCTCTAAGAAACAGTTACGCTCATCGTTTGGATCTTTTGGAATCAGAAGAATTTGCAGCTCATCAGTCAGACGTTCAATGTTCGCTTTCGCATCTTTGATTTCTTCTTGAGCCATTTCACGCATTTCTGCGTCGTCTTCATTTGCCATCTCTTCAGCAGCTTCTAAATCTTCTTGAGCTTGCTGGTATGATTTAAAGCACCCCGTCACCTCTTCTAATTGAGAATACTCTTTTGACAAGGCACGGAATTTATCTTGATTCCCAAGTACATCGGGATCACCAAGTAGATGTTGAACTTCTTCATAGCGTTCAACAAGTGTTTCAAGCTTTATTAGAATCGAGGCTTTCATAATGTCTTATTCTGTTGGAGGTCGAATATTATTGAGGGTTTTCTAAGCCCAAACTCTGTCTAATGACCGTTAATTTTGCAGGTTCTCCTTGCTCTGCTGCACTTTGGAGTGCACGCGTTGGAGCATGGATCAATTTGTTTGTGAGCTTGTTACTTAGCTCAAGTAAAACTTTTTCAGGGTCACCGCCAGCGGCAAGTGATTGTAAACTCTTACTTAATAATTCTTCTCGGATTTCATTGGCCGATTTGCGATAGTCACGAATACTGTCTACCGCTTGCAGTGAACGCATCCAACTCATGAATGCCGCACTTTCTTCACTAACAATAGCTTCCGCTTGGATAGCTTCCACTTTACGTTGTTCAATGTTGCCATCAACAATCGACTGCAGATCATCAACGGAATACAGGTAAGCATCATTCAGATCGCCTACCTGAGACTCAACGTCTCGAGGCACTGCAATATCAACCAACAACATCGGTTGATGTTTTCTTGTCTTAAGTGCGGTCTCAACCATGCCCTTCCCAATAATAGGCAGTGGACTAGCGGTTGAGCTGATCACGATATCCGCTCGATGCAGGTGATCGGGGATTTCATTGAGGCTAATCACTTCAGCACCAAACTCTTCAGCTAGCCCTAAAGCACGCTCACGAGTTCGGTTGGCCACAATCATCTTGGTGCAACCATTCGCTGAAAGGTGTTTTGCCACCAATTCAATCGTCTCACCCGCACCTACCAGTAACACCGTTGATTCAGCAATCGACTCAAAGATGTGTTTGGCTAATGTGCAAGCTGCGTAAGCAACTGAAACCGCGCTTCCGCCAATTTCAGTTTCAGTTCGAACACGCTTAGCGACAGAAAATGATTTCTGAAACAGTTTTTCCATTGAAGCATCAACAGATTTGTTATCTCGAGAGTCTGTATAAGCTTGCTTCACCTGACCTAAAATCTGTGGTTCACCCAACACCAGAGAGTCCAAACCACAGGCAACGCGCATTAAGTGCTTAATCGCGGCTTGTTCTTCATGGATGTAGATGCTCGGTTTTAATTCTTCAGGGCTAACTTGATGAAATACAGACAGCCAATCGATCAACTTGTTTTTTGCCACGCCTTTGACGTCACAATACACTTCAGTTCGATTACAGGTAGAAAGTATGACACTTCCATTTACGTGTGCATTTGCGTTAAGTTGCTTAAGTGCCTCAGATAATTTATCTGGACCAAAAGCGACTTTTTCTCGCAATTCAACCGACGCTGTATTGTGATTGATACCTACGGCAAGCAAAGACATGTATCAGAAGTTCTCGATCAGGGAATGGAAACAAGGGGCGAATTTTACTTGATGCATGGCTCTATTTAAAGAGCAAGCGGGATTTGTTTTCCTGAGTTCGTGAATTCAATGCTATAGTCGAGACGTTTTTTAGATAAATTTGAACAAGTTGTGAGCAAATATGAGCAAGCTTCGAAAAATCACGTCTCTTATTTTTTTGACCATCATTATGGTGGGTTGCTCGTCTATCCCAGAACAACCGACCAGCGTTGAGTGGCAAAGTCACCAAAACAGGCTTTTACAGATAGAAAACTATCAAGCTTCAGGCAAGCTCGCTTACATTTCTCCAGAGCAACGCCAAAGCCTAAACTTCATATGGAAGCACTCCCCAAATCAAAGCCAATTAAGACTGACCACTTTCCTTGGTCAAACCGCCTTGAACCTTACAATTGACAGTTTGGGTGCAAAAGTCGTGACTTACGATGATCAAGTATTCACCCATGCAAGTGCATCTGTATTAGTAGAGCAACTTACTGGATTGCAGATCCCCATTGATCACCTACCACAATGGTTCCTTGGCATTCCCGACCAAGCAGATAGCTACCAACTCAACAGCACCAACACACTTGAATCTCTGTCTAAACAAGTCAGCAGTCAATTGTGGACCCTGAATTTTGCTAACTATCGCAATACAGAGATGCCGAGTAAGCAACTATCGGATAAAGACAACGTAAAGGTAGAGACAATCCCCCTCCCTACTCGATTGTCATTCAAGCAAGACGAGAACAAAATCAACATTGTAGTTTCGAAGTGGACACTGAAAAAATGATAACAACGCCAACTCACTGGCCTTCGCCAGCTAAGCTGAATTTATTTCTCTACATCACTGGCCGACGCGACAATGGCTATCACGAACTTCAGACCCTATTTCAGTTTGTCGACTTTGGCGATGAACTTACGGTTACCGCAAACCGAGAAACAAGCTCGATAACAATCACACCTGAAATTCCAGGTGTTGCGACAGAAGATAACCTGATTTGGAAAGCCGCAACTGCCCTTCAACAACATACATCGACGACTTTCGGTGCGGATATTCAGTTAAAGAAAGTGCTTCCTATGGGAGGTGGCATTGGCGGAGGTTCTTCAAATGCCGCAACCGTGTTAGTCGCTCTCAACCATTTATGGCAACTCAACCTGTCTGATGACCAGTTAGCAGAGATTGGCTTAAAGCTTGGTGCAGACGTTCCGGTCTTCGTTAGAGGCCACGCCGCCTTTGCTGAAGGTGTTGGTGAACAACTGCAACCCGCTAATCCGGATGAAAAATGGTATCTCGTTGTTAAACCTCAAGTGAGCATAGCAACTGTAGACATATTCACACATTCAGAATTAACTCGAAATACGCCGAAGCGAGCACTATCAACGCTTCTAGAGCAAGAATACGTAAACGATTGCGAAAAAATTGTGCGAATGCTGTACCCAGAGGTTGATAAGCAACTTTCATGGCTGCTACAATACGCGCCGTCGAGATTGACTGGTACAGGTTCGTGCGTTTTTGCTGAATTTAGCAGCAAAAAAGAAGCCGAACTGGTGCTAGAGCAACTATCTGACACAGTTTCCGCGTTTGTCGCGAAAGGACGAAACATTTCGCCTTTGAAAGAAACTTTGGCTGAATACCAATCAGCCCACCCACAATCTATTTAAAACTGGACGCAACCCGAGGTTTCCACCGTGCCTGATATGAAGCTATTTGCTGGTAACGCAACACCTGAACTAGCCCAACGTATTGCTGATCGTCTATACATCTCTCTTGGCGATGCTACTGTAGACCGTTTTTCTGATGGCGAAGTCGCTGTTCAAATCAATGAAAACGTTCGTGGTAGCGATGTATTCCTGATTCAATCAACTTGTGCACCAACCAATGACAACCTTATGGAATTGGTGGTAATGATTGACGCAATGCGCCGTGCTTCTGCTGGCCGTATTACTGCTGTAATCCCTTACTTCGGTTATGCCCGTCAAGATCGTCGTGTACGTTCTGCTCGTGTGCCTATTACTGCAAAAGTTGTTGCAGATTTCCTTTCTAACGTCGGTGTTGACCGCGTTCTTACTATCGACCTACACGCAGAGCAAATCCAAGGCTTCTTCGATGTACCTGTTGATAACATTTTCGGCACTCCAGTTCTTCTCGAAGACATGGCTAACCGTGGTCTAGAAAACCCAGTTGTGGTTTCTCCAGACCTTGGTGGTGTTGTACGTGCTCGTGCTACAGCTAAAGCGCTAGGTGATGTTGACATCGCTATCGTTGATAAGCGTCGTCCACGTGCTAACGTTTCTGAAGTAATGAACCTAATCGGTGATGTTGAAGGTCGTGACTGTGTTATCGTTGATGACATGATCGATACTGGTGGCACACTGTGTAAAGCAGCTGAAGCGCTTAAAGAGCGCGGTGCTAAGCGTGTATTCGCTTACGCAACTCACGCTGTATTCTCAGGTACTGCTGCAGACAATATCCGCAATTCAGTTCTAGACCAAGTTATTGTTACCGATTCAATCAAGCTTTCTCCAGAAATGGCTGCGACAGGTAAAGTGACTGAACTAAGCCTTTCTCGCATGCTTGCTGAAGCGATTCGTCGTATCAGCAACGAAGAGTCTATCTCTGCGATGTTCAACTAATCAAAGCTCTATAGCTTTGCTTTAGCAGAACAATCTGAAAAAGATATTAAGCACTTCATTCGATGAAGTGCTTTTTTTATATCCAATACCAATCACAGTAAGTAAGTGTTCAGAAATAGCACAGGAAAAAAGCTTGAGAACAAGGCGTAATTTTTTGATAAGTAGTTATTCTACAATCAAAAATTATAACGCAGTTATCGAGCATTTTAACCAGCTAGGGTGACCAGTTATTTACTACGATTGGTATAACGACCACAAAGTGAATTTGACCACAGTTTGAATCATTGAGTTCTATCAGCTAGCTCGCACCTTTTTCATAAACTGTGATATCATACGGCGCTTTTTGAAATCCCAAGAGAGATCCATACCTTGAGCCAACAAATAAAACTTCTCGTTGGACTGGCTAATCCAGGTCCAGAATACGCCAAAACTCGCCACAATGCGGGTGCTTGGGTAGTTGAAGAATTAGCACGTGTACACAACGTGACACTGAAGAACGAACCAAAGTTCTTTGGCCTAACGGGTCGTATCATGGTTCATGGTGAAGATCTTCGTTTGCTGATCCCAACGACTTTTATGAACTTATCCGGCAAAGCAGTTGCAGCACTGGCAAAGTTCTACCAAATTAAACCAGAAGAGATCATGGTCGCTCACGATGAGTTAGACCTCCCTCCAGGTATTGGTAAGTTTAAAAAAGGTGGTGGTCATGGTGGACATAATGGTCTGAAAGACATCATCAGCAAGCAGGGTAACAATAAAGAATTCTATCGTCTTAGATTAGGCATTGGCCATCCAGGACACAAAGATAAAGTTGCAGGTTATGTATTAGGCAAAGCTCCTGCGAAAGAGCAAGAGTGTATCGAGGCTGTCGTTGACGAATCGGTTCGTAGCCTAGACATCTTATTGAAAGATGGCCTACCAAAAGCACAAAATCGCTTACATACGTTCAAAGCAGAATAAGGTTTATATCATGGGTTTTAAATGTGGCATCGTTGGTCTACCAAACGTTGGTAAGTCAACTCTGTTTAACGCACTGACTAAAGCAGGCATCGAAGCAGCAAACTTTCCATTTTGTACGATCGAACCAAACACGGGTATCGTTCCGGTTCCAGATCTACGCTTAGATGCATTAGCAAAAATTGTTAATCCACAGAAGATCCTTCCAACGACAATGGAATTCGTAGATATCGCAGGCCTAGTTGCTGGCGCATCTAAAGGCGAAGGTCTAGGTAACAAGTTCCTAGCTAACATCCGCGAAACTGATGCTATCGGTCACGTTGTACGCTGCTTTGAGAACGAAAATATCGTTCACGTTTCAGGTAAAGTATCACCTATCGAAGATATCGAAGTGATCAACCTTGAGCTTGCTCTTGCCGATCTAGATAGCTGTGAACGTGCAATATTCCGCAATGCTAAAAAAGCAAAAGGCGGCGATAAAGACGCTAAATTCGAAACTACGGTTCTTGAAAAGCTACTACCTATCCTGACAGAAGGTGGTATGGCTCGTACTGTTGAACTTGCTAAAGAAGAAGTAGCGGCGATCGACTACCTTAACTTCCTAACGCTTAAGCCAACAATGTACATCGCAAATGTTGCTGAAGATGGTTTTGAAAACAACCCTTACCTAGACGCAGTTCGTGAGTACGCAGAAAAAGAGAATAACGTTGTTGTTGCTGTTTGTGCTGCAATCGAGTCAGAGCTTTCTGAACTTGACGATGAAGATCGTGAAGAGTTCCTTGCAGACATGGGTATCGAAGAACCAGGCCTTAACCGAGTGATCCGCTCTGGTTACGAACTACTTACTCTTCAGACTTACTTCACTGCAGGTGTTAAAGAAGTTCGCGCTTGGACGATCCCTGTAGGTGCGACTGCGCCACAAGCTGCAGGCAAGATCCACACCGACTTCGAAAAAGGATTCATCCGTGCAGAAGTCGTTGGTTACGAACATTTCATCGAATTTGGCGGTGAAAGCGGAGCAAAAGATGCAGGTAAATGGCGTCTTGAAGGCAAAGAATACATCGTTAAAGACGGTGATGTTGTTCACTTCCGTTTCAACGTTTAATTACCGATAAACATCTAATAAAAGGCCAGTGAATTCACTGGCCTTTTTCGTTTTCGCTCTTTCTAAAGAGCTTCTTATCCAAAACTTAACTTCCTATATATATCGGCATTTGAACCTATTTCTTGCTGACAAATACGCCTCTTTGACTAAAAAGAAACCGAACAGATGTTTATTCGTGATTTATTCAAAAAAAAAGTTGACGGGTTTCACTCAACTCCGCATAATGCGCCCCGTTCACAACGAAGCGGCAACGTCTCGAAATGAGCAACAATTTGGAAATGGCTACTTAGCTCAGTTGGTTAGAGCACATCACTCATAATGATGGGGTCGCAGG
>NZ_JBGOOU010000020.1:0-60488 GCF_041439815.1 Vibrio sp. 1F279
ATTAGTAAAAATACCGGCATACTGTCAATGTGTTTACTGCAATCTCATGGAAGATGGATTGTAAGCTTCATGCGTATTACAGGATTTATGTTACGGGCTTCGTTCTAAAAGCGATTCTCGCTCTTCGCATGTACGAAACAAGTTCCGACAATGAGCAGTTCTCTCGCCCACCCTTTGAAGCTCTCAGGCTTTCAGCAAACCACTCAACATAAATCTAACCACATAATACGCAGTTGACTTGTAAGCCCCAGATAGTAATGTCACTTTTGAGCCAGATTAAAATGTCACCTTAGCACTGGTTGCTGACTACATTTCATGTACCAGCTTCGGTTACTAAGGACTACTGAGATGTTGATTGCCATGAGTGAAAAAGAAATTAGTCGATTCAAAGTTATTCAAGACGTCTGTGAACATCGTTTGCGTCGTACTGATGCGGCAGAGATACTTTCGTTAAGTGAGCGTCAAGTTCAAAGGTTAATGAACAAACTACGTGAACATGGTGCGGCTAGTTTAACCCATGCTTCTAGAGGTAAACCCAGTAATCGACGTTATTCTGACGAATATCGCAAAGAGATTCTTTCG
This sequence comes from Vibrio sp. 1F279, assembly GCF_041439815.1. NCBI lineage: Bacteria > Pseudomonadati > Pseudomonadota > Gammaproteobacteria > Vibrionales > Vibrionaceae > Vibrio > Vibrio sp. 1F279. The sequence continues at coordinate 583 of NZ_JBGOOU010000020.1, forward strand.
ACTATCCATAAACACTATTCTGATTTCTCGCCCACATTTGCACGTGAAAAGATCATAGAAAATCATAATTTAGCTATCTCGTTAGAGACACTTCGCCAATGGATGATTGCCGATAACCTTTGGATCCCGCACTCACAACGAAAACCTCGGATCTATCAGCCTCGTTACCGTCGTGATTGCTTGGGTGAACTTATCCAAATTGACGGCTCCCATCATGACTGGTTTGAAGGTCGCAGCGACAAATGCTGCCTATTGGTGTTCATTGACGATGCGACTGGCCGCTTGATGAACCTAAGATTCAGCGAGAAGGAATCCGCGTTTGACTACATGTTAGCGACGCGCTCAATCAATAAGTTAGCCTTTTTGCATCGTAAGCCACGAAATCAATCGCGAGGTGGCATAATATCTTTACTGTTTGCTCAGTAAAAACCGACGTAAATCTCGCTCCGCGCGCATCACAAACAAGATGTACACTTTGTCACCTTCTTGCTTGTAGAAAACCCGACATGGATTCACTACGACTTCGCGATAATTCAGGTGCTCGAGCTCTGGAGGCAGACGCCCAGACTCGGGAAAGTCGCTGAGGCGTTCAATTTTGTCGAAAATGTTTTGAACCAGCTGTTTGGCCGCGACTAGGTTTTCAAGGGCAATGTATTCCGCGATATCGTTGAGATCCGATAACGCGGGTTCACTCCAAATCACTTCAGCCATTTTGACATCTTGTCTTTGGCTTCGTCATGACTCAGCGCCTTGCCTCCAGAAATGGCGCGCTCACCGCGTGCGATCCCTTCGAGGATAGCCAAGCGGTTTTGCATAAACTGATAGTCATCGACGTCAACCAAATACGCAGAAGGTTTGCCATGCTCGGTGATCAACACGGGCTCTTTGGTGTCGTGTAGGTCGGCAAGAATTTTGGTCGCTTGACGCTTAAGGGAAGTAACGAGCTCGACTTTCATGAGAATGACTCCAATAGAAGATTAAAGTGACACTATTGTATCACTTTATACCTTGTAAGTTTAGCGTAGAGAAGTACAAAGCGTTCGTGATTAGTCTAAACCGCTTGTTATGCGTTGGCTATTTTCTTTTAGGAGGTGGGTTAGTAGGACTACCTCCCTCACTCCTATTTGGTTGATAACCACCCTTTACTTTTTCAGTTAGACTAGGTTGATAACCATCTTTTCTAGGCTGATAGCCATCTTTATAACCTTGTTTATTACTAGACATGAAGATCTCCTTCTTATTCAAACAGCTCTAAATAATTAATTTCATCGGTAATGATTAGTATACCACCGGATTGCTCATGTACCCTCTCGAACCCACCGTCATCATTTAGCTCCCAAGATTGTTCAAGATATATTTGCTCCTTACAGGGTGAACTTGATACAAATGAGTTTCCACCATACATACCACCCAATTTAGTCCCATCCTTTAAGGTAACGATAATCCAATATGATTTACGTTGAGAAAATACATAATCCCAAGGTCTATTAGCCGGGTGAGGTAGTCGGTCTTGTACATACTGGGTTTGCCTAATCAATTTCCAAATATAAACCCACAGCACCGGGGCAAAAAACAGAACCAAAGAGTAGAAAACCCCTTGGAAAACAGTACTCACCTGAGACTGTTCAACCCAATAAATCAAAGGAAAGAGTAAAGCATAGTTAATACAACTATATGTTACCGCGTCGATTAATTTTTTTGACGACTCTTCATTGTTTCCCGGAAAGAAAAGTTCGTAAGCCCGTATTGAAATAAAGCCTGGTATTACGAATGCTATAAAAAGAAATAGCTTGTCAACTTCCCAAATACTCACTCCCACCCTCCTTAAACCAACTTTAGCTTAGGTAAACAGCATCATCTATTGCACCGTAATACTAAAATCAATGTAAACAAAAATCTGCCACGCGTTGCGAATCACTCTTGAGCAGTTTTTTATGTAACTGATGCAAAAGCCTTTCTTAGAACTTCTTCTACGCTACCAGCATGACAACTAATTTCACCCGTAACATAATGAGAATGTCCATTTTTAACTTCGAATTCATAGGAACTAGCAAAATCTAAATACTCTTCTCCAGATATCTCGATACCTTTATTTCCCAAGTATTCATAGACTTTAACCATGAAATTAAATATACATGGATTAATGTTTACGACGTCACCGTACCAACCTAAAACAGACCTAATAACTACTTCTTCATCAGCACGGTACTTGTTAGGAATTGTTGAGATAGCATCTTCTACAAGGTTGGTTGGGACTAGGCATAAATACAGCAGATCAGTTGTAATCGGAGGAAGATTCTGGACAGGGATAATACGTAATTCATTCACTAGCTCTTCTTGATGGTGAAAAAGGTTTCTAAGTGCCTTTAAAGCAATAAATTCCTGTATATCAAAGAAACCACCCAGCTTTGCTTTCCCCAATTTGTCATTAAGACTATGGACTGCATTTAGAAAATTGAATAATGTGTCCAAGCTTGGATTGATACAATGTGCTTGGTATAGCCTAAAAGCTCTTTCGCTCGCAGGAATCAATGCTTTCATTTTGTCTCCGAAATTTAACTATTTACATAACGCTGCGAACAACAGTCCAACCTAAGCATTATTTCTTAATTGCTTTGTATGAGTTTAATTGCAATCGCATTACCAATCATTCTTAAACAGTTTATTTGTTATTTAAACAACTTATTGAAGTCAACATTATAACCAGCAGAGCTGAGTTCTTTTGCCAAATCGACTTGCCAACTTTCGTTGCTAACATATACCACTCCACTGATATCATTAGGCAGCTCAATGTTGCCTTTGACTAGAGGAGCTACCCTATCTCGTCCAATTTTAGCCATTAAATAACCGTGCTCAAATACAACATTTTGTCTTGCTCTGCTCTTAAGATCTTTCTGCTCAGTAGCAAGCGCACCAACATCATCAGGTGTATAAAGAACTACGGCAAATCCAACATCTGTGTAACTCTCAATTTTCTCAATAATTGTTTTACCACCGTTTGCTTGTTCATGAAGAACAATTGCTTCAAAACCTAGCTTTTCAATAAAACGAGCAACTTCGATTTTGGTTTCATTTTCACGGCCATGTACGATAAATACTTTTCGATTGTCAAAAGTAATTTTCTCGGATGTTGCAGCTTTCACTTCAGGTTGAGGCAGTAGTTGATTGAAACTATCATCATCTAGTTGAGAAAGTTCTTTTGTAAGTTTGAAGATAACTTTTACATTATCATCGTTTTGCCAAGCCTGACTCGGAGGAATATACAATCCATCGCCGTCATTACGGTACTCAGAAAAAAACTTTTCAATTTTTCCAGCCAACATTAACAAACGTGCTGCAGAGATAACGTTAGATTTGTTCTGAAGTTCAGAGTGCATCTTTTCTACATATGTAAAAATCGAAGAAAAAAACGTCTTGTCTTGTATAACCGCATGATACAAAGCTTCCACGTTCAGCTGTAACTCTTCTATTTTGTTCATTTACATTCCTAATATTAATGAAATGGCCAACAACTATTAGACAGAAAATTCTGCATTTAAAAACAAATTTTTTCTGTCTAGTCTGATTTATGGGAAGGGATTATAATCATCAACCCTTGTTATAACAGTGATTTAAATCATTAACTGTGAAACTGGATGACTAAAATGCAGATTGTTGTCTTAAGAAATACAGGAAGGGCCACTTTCCTAAGGAAATGGCCCTTTGCTTGATATGATTTATCGACGTTTCTTGTAGCGTTTTCGTGTGGTATTCGCCCTTACCACGTGCCCGTTCTTGAGTGTGTAACCTTTCTTAAGTTGGCCGTTTGGTCGGCGGCCTTTGCACTTGTGTCCTTTCATTCGGTATCTCCAGTTTTCGTATCCGTTGCTTTTGGTCTTGTTGCACTCGCTTTATCCAGTTGATGTCCGTTTTCAAAGCCGCAATTGTGCCAAGGCTTGAGACTCCACCTGTAATAAGAGCGATGATTAACGCATCAAGGAACGCCATCACTTCGTTTTCCATCGAGATGCGTAGTATTCAAGTAGGTATCGCACCATGGCACGCATGCCTAGCGTATCGACAACAACGGCACCGACTACAAACCAATAAGGGTTAGTGTTCTGCAGTGCATTGAATCCTTGTTCTACATATGGCGCGTAATTGGGAATGAAAGACAAGATGATTGGTACGAAGACGACTAACAGGATAAATTCATCCTTAAATCCCCTATCTCTAATGCTGATGTCATCAAGGCTACTGGCCTGCTCTTCACCATTTTGTAATCGCCGTACCCTTGCCTGATGCTTCTCATTTTCGAGTTCATCTTTACGCTTTAACGCCTCAGCTTTGTTTTGATTTAGCAGTTTCCCTACCCGCCACCTTGTTGTGTTTGGCTAAGGGCATACTGATTGTGTAAATATAAAGCGATACGGCTAAAATCAAATCATGTTGCTTCGTATTGATGTTTATATCGATAATAAGTTCATAAAATCAGATGGTTACACAAAACCATTATTAGTTTAAAAGCTCTACATTTGGTAAGGTATTCAAGGAATCAATAACTTATTATATAAAAGGCTTAATATGAAAATCGGTATGGTTGCCCTATCACTATTCACCGCTTTTGGCATGAGTTCATACGCGCTTGCTAATGAAAATGACACAGCAGCTAAAGAGCTTGGTCATTTTTATGCAGGTGTAGATATCGGGTTTTATAATGAAACCGAATTAGAATACCGCGGTAGCAAAATTGAAGATTCTTCTGATCTAGCTGACTTGAGTTATAACTTAGTTGGCGGTTATGAATTCAATACACACGATGTAGTAAAGCTGGGATTAGAAGCGGAGTACCGAAAAATTGGCAAAGTTAACTTTGCTCAAATGATGGATATGGAAGGCCAAGCCTTCTTCGTGAATGTTAAACCCAAATTCATCGTTAAAGGCGACGTCTTGGATTTGTATGTCTCCCTGTTAGCAGGCGTTGGATCTATTGATACGGAAATCAAAGCCTTTGGGCTCTCAGCTTCTGAATCTGAGGCCGCTTACCAAATCGGTGGAGAATTTGGCGCAATAATTACCGATAACATCGACGTTCATATCGGTTACCGCTCTGCACATATTGAAATAGAGTCCATCGATGTTTCATCCAAAACAGCATACATTGGTGCAAGGTACCATTTCTAAAGTTCCTTCAATGGCTAGACCAATTTATTGCGGTCAACTAGCCTAACATTGCAAATAGTCCGATCTCTTTGAGGTCGGATTTATCATTATTGGTTCACTTAACTTCCTTTACATTGCCTCCAAATATAGACCTATTCTTCCACCAATATAAAGTTACGTTGCAACTTATTAAAAAAACCAGCGCTATTGCAAGATAAATCACTCAAACAGGCTTCTATTTCGTGTTTAAATTTTGATCTATCAATCAGTTATATGATTAAACTTGGTGACTAAGCAAGCAAACACTATGCATTCACGCTTACATTATGAATTATAGTGTTAACATCAGACAATGTTGTAAACCAGGTGTTTGATATGTTGCCTAAACTTTATAAGTTCAGATCTCTTCACGATAGAAACATACAATCGATATCCGAGTGTTCGTTGTGGTTTGATTCCGCTAAGACCTTTAATAACCCTTTTGAATCTCATCACCTGTTCAACAAAGAACTTCAGAACGACTTCAAGGTTATGTGCTTCTCTCAATCGAATGACCATCCCATACTTTGGTCTCAGTATGGCGATAACTTTAAAGGTATGTGTATTGAGTATGATCTTAACTGTTATCACGGTGAGGCAGATCTCAATTGCTTTGAAGTTCAGTATACTGACAACCCAAGCATGCTTAGTTCTCCTTCGCTAGTTGACTTAAAAGCATCGAAATTAGCCGCGAGCGTACTTGGAATCAAACATTCAAACTGGCGTTACGAAAAAGAATATCGCTGGGTACTGCCCAATGAAGAGATTATTGGCAACAAGCTGTATCTGAATAAAGAGTGTATAAGCTCTGTGATTCTCTCAGAACACGCTCCTGCCGATAGAAAACTAAAGGTACTAATGACTTGCCAACACCTCGGCATCCCCGTTAAACACGCTGTCGCTAAACAAGATTCGTGTACATTTGGCACCTTCTGTTAAATAGATATCAGTAAAATGAACGCCCTACGAGACATATTGCTTATACAAGGTGACAGTGCAACAAATTAACATCTTAGTCAGATCACCGTAATTCACTCGTATTCACTGGCGTTTTAGACAATCATATTAATATGATTTAGTTATAGTGCATTATAATGGTCAGTTTGTGATATGAAGTCGGATGTACTTTTCTGGAAAACTATATTTGAACTTTTTCTTGGTTGGTAAGTGCTGTTTCGCCTGTCTACAAGCTTTACTATCGCCGGACGTTCTCACTCTCTTGATTTTTGTATAACCTTTGGAGTGCTTCATTTCAATCATCAGGTCACAATAACCATCGATTTCAACATTGCTCTTTTTTAGTCCTTTCATGACCGTGGCTTTGATTTTTTTGGCTACGGGATTAACCAATGCATCGTCGGGAAATACGACTGGGGATGAAAAAAACAACAAAAGGATTAGATATCTCATACTGTTCTCCTTTATTGGAACTGAGAACAGTATGACGATGGCTAAGGCAAGCGAAGAACTAACTTAGTATGAAGATTGACAAGATAAGACGTAATTCTTGACCATTACGCCTTCTTTGAGCCTTTAGATTTGAAGCCGTTATGCGGGAATACATTACGGATACGTTGTTGCACGTTCTTAGGTACATCCTTTGTGAACTTGAGATTATAACCAGAACGCTTTGCGTACACTTTTAATTCACCTTTAAAAGTGTTGTTGTGGCCAATCTCTTGAAGGTTGTGCTTAAAGCTCGGTGGAAGATGACCTTTAACTTGTTCGATCGCCCCATCGTTAAATTTGATTTTCAATACCGGCCTATCAACCGCAACTAACCAAAAAACCAACGCTGCACCGATTAAGATTACATACATCATAATGTCACCACTACTGTTGATGATTATTTATCGTCAGAAAGGAGCTTGCTTAAATCTTCTTTAAGATTGGTTACTGTCTTGCTGGCCTGTTCACTACGAGATGCTTCGCTTACCAAATACTCAATAGCATCTGATAGCGTACAACCTAGCTCGTTCGCACGCTGGGATAGCTTTTCCCATACACGATAATCAAGGTCGATTGATTTTTTCTTGGTGTGAACTTGTTCAGCATTAAAGTGACGCTTTCGCTTAGCTCGAATCGCTTGCTTGAGCTTGTTATCGAGCTCAGGAGACATGTTGTCAGATATCCACTCAAGAACACCTGTTGGTTGGTGTTCAAGCTTCAATAAGGCTTGTACAGCAACGTCAGCTTCACTTGAATCAATATGGCAGGTGATCGACTCGCCTTCTTTCCATTTTTTGACCAGATAGTTCCATTTCCAACCACATTCCAAGTTTTCAAGTTGCTGATATTTCATGTCTAATCTCGAGAGTTAATCCTAGTGACAGCGTAACCCAAAATAGGCTATTTAACAATTGTTGTCTTGAAAGAATAGACCAAGATCATACTTATATTAGCTTAGTGATTAGTAACTACAACATAGAGCTACAAGCGAGATCGGTTTTTCTATATACTCCCTACCTCATTATCATAATCAGAAACTTAAATGACTCTAGTAGATTGGCGACATGTTACGCCTCAGTACGACGAATATAGCGCTCAATTAGAGCAATTCCCTGACATCTCGCCTTTCCCATTTTCAGACATTCAACATAGATTCAACGATGCGTTAACCCGCTTTGTCCGCTTGTCCAACCTTTCGCGTGTTTTACTTGTCAACGCTCCGGACAATTCGATCTATCGTCAAATGATTGTTGAATCTTTAGTTACTGCTCTAGATGATCACACGTTACCAGTAATAAAAACTGAGTCTTTAAATGCTGTCTCTTTGTTTGACCAAGTTCAATCAAAAGACGGCCAAGTCGTTGCGACAAAGCCTGGCTTACTGGCTAGAGCGAACAATGGTTATCTGATTGTTTCAGCCAACTTGATTCTAGCAAACCCGGGAAGCTGGTTACTGCTTAAGTCTGCACTTCTTGGTGAGGCCGTAGAGCCCATCAGTAGCAACCCAGAACACTTAAACCAATCTCCATCTTTACCGCTTACCTACAATATTAAGTTGATTGTGGTTGGAGACCGAGCTCAACTCGGCGATCTTGATTATCTAGACAGTGATATTCAAACTGGTTTCTGCCTATTCAGTGAAATTGAACAAGACATAAAGCTAACAGAAGAGACGTTGACGCAATATCTTGGTTACCTTAAATGGCTCCAAAAACGTTATGAATTGCCAAACATCACGCAACAGGCGGTGACAGGCATTCTTACTGCTGGTGCGAGAGAAACTGAAGACCAAAGCTATATACCGTTATGCCCGATTTGGCACAATGCGTTATTGAACGAAGCTTTGATTGAAGCCGACCATGGTGAGATTGATGGTCACCATATTCAGCAAGCACAACAACACAAATACAACCGCGAATCGTACTTACCTGAACGTGCTCTTGATGATATTCGAGATGGCCAAGTTATTATCGAAACCGAGGGTGAACAAGTTGGACAAGTTAATGGTCTGACGGTTATCGATGTACCAGGACACCCTGTATCGTATGGCGAACCAGCCCGAATTTCATGTGTTATCCACTTTGGTGATGGTGATATTGCCGACGTTGAACGCAAAGCGGAACTCGGTGGTAACCTTCACGCCAAAGGCATGATGATCATGCAAGCATTTGTAAGCAGCGCATTAAACCTTGAAGATCCGTTGCCCTATGCTGCTTCTGTTGTGTTTGAGCAATCATACTGCGAAGTTGACGGCGATAGTGCTTCTCTTGCTGAGCTTTGCTCTCTGGTCAGTGCTTTGTCGGAATACCCTATCAATCAACAAATAGCGGTAACTGGTGCTGTCGACCAATTCGGTCGTGTACAAGCAGTTGGTGGGCTAAACGAGAAAATCGAAGGCTTCTATCATGTGTGTAAACACAACGGGTTAACTGGCGAACAAGGTGTGATCCTTCCAAGATCTAACTTACGACATCTTGCTCTGAAGCCAGACCTAATTGAAAGCATCAAAAACAAAGAATTCCATATTTGGTCTGTCTCTAATGTAGATGAAGCTATTCCTCTTATTATGAACAAACCATTTAGAGACGATGAACAAGAAAGCGTTCTAAGCAAAATTGCGGAACGTATTGAAAACTTTGAAAGACATGAGCACCCTATTGGAATTGTTGGACGCATTAAAAACTGGTTTGTCTAGTACTGATCGGACTTGTTTAGCGTACACCTGTTCACTAATATGCACCTATCAAAAATTGGAGTAATTGATAATGCAAAACAAACGTGATTCTTACACTCGCGAAGATCTTCTAGCATCAAGCCAAGGCGAACTATGGCCTGAAGGTCCTCAACTACCAGCACCGAACATGTTGATGATGGATCGCATCACTAAAATGTCTGAGACTGAAGGTGATTTCGGTAAAGGTTTGATTCTTGCTGAACTGGATATTACTCCTGACCTATGGTTCTTCGACTGTCACTTCCCTGGTGACCCAGTAATGCCTGGTTGTCTAGGACTTGATGCAATGTGGCAGCTTGTTGGCTTCTACCTTGGTTGGGTTGGCGGCAAAGGCAAAGGCCGTGCTTTAGGTGTAGGCGAAGTGAAATTCACTGGTCAAATCCTACCTACTGCGAAAAAAGTGACTTACGAAATCCACATGAAGCGTGTTGTTAACCGTCGCCTAGTTATGGGCCTTGCAGATGGTCGCGTACTTGTTGATGGCAAAGAGATTTATGTTGCTAAAGATTTGAAAGTTGGCCTTTTCCAAGATACGTCAGCATTCTAATCTAATCATTTAATTAGAGTAACGCAGTTAGATTTTAATAAAGCAGCCATTGGCTGCTTTATTTTCACTCCAACACATTTAGTTATAGTGCACTAGAGTGTACTGATTAAACAAACTTTCTTATCCCGAAACTGTACTGTATTAGTCCACCAGCAACTGTGTATTCCGCTATCAGTATCAGTATCAGTATCAGTTTAAAGCATTAGCTCTCTACGCCATTATTCTACGATTGGTATTATGTCCCATTCAGAAACTAACAAGGCTCCACTGCTTTACAACAATGGAGCCTTGATCTTTGAATATGTTCCGCCCTATCTATTTATAGAGACCTGATTGCTTATCACCTTTGGCGTCACGCCAACCACCTAACCAATAAGACCGAGAATCCATTTGGCTATATGGGCAAGCTTCTTGTGACCTACCGTTTATACCAGCTTTGTAGCCTTGAGATTGTGCTCGTTCTAGTCGATCACGCTTTTGTCTCTTCATAGTGCAGTCCTCATACGGGTGTTCTATTTACTAACATACAATGATTACAACTTTGCGGAGTTTTTGTGACTCCAACTCTAAGAATCGACCAGTTTTTCACTTTTCTCAATGCGAAAAAAAAGCCCGAATTCAGAATTGTGAACTCGGGCTCAAGAGATGAAATTATTTAAATTTTCTACGGAACCCTAATAAGCCGAGTACAGTCAAAGCGAACCAACCTAAGCTACCGCCTTTACGATCGACCTTTGCTGTATCAGTACTACGAGCTTGGATATCACTCTTACCTTTACCTTCGATAGGAATCAATTTAACCGCAACAACCTCTTCTACTGCATTAGACGCAGCACCAGCACAGTATGAGTTGTGAGACGTTGTATCGTAGGCTCGTTCATCGTTACCTCTACCGTCTCCATTTGTATCGATCATACATTTTATAGCTGTTGCAGAGATAACACCCGCATCGTTGATACCTGAAGCATCAATGATTCGGAACTTGTTGTTCTCTCCAGAAACGTTGCCATCGTTAGTTAGATCATCTAGAAACCAAGCTTTGTTCTGAAACAGATCAATTCTTGATGGGTCAGTACCCGTTGCTTGATATGGATAAATAAAGCCACGGTGTCTACGCTCACTGCCATCAACTTCACGCGTTGTTTCTGCGTCAACTTGACCAACAATTTCATTGAAGTTGTTAACGGCTCTAGCTTCACCACTCGAACCAGCAAAGAAGATACCACCCGTTAGGTATGTCGCTGTTGGAGTCGCAACTGAAGCATCAGTAACAACGAACATCTTACTGCCTGCGCTACCATTTTCAGGCACTCGACCATTACGCTTAGAGTTACCAATAACAAACAAGTTTTTGTTGATATCGGTCGCTACAGAGTTACTGTATTTGTAATCATTAGACGAGTTAGAGTTGACCTTAGCCCCCTCAATTGATTTGGTCGTCCAAGTATTCGCGCTGTCAGCTAAGTCCAGAGATTTACTGATGAATACAGATGCATTCATATCTTGCAGATCACCACTACCATCAACAGTATTGTAGCCTACGCCATAAAACTTAGTATCCGATTCGGCAATTGAACGCATGCTACCTTGAGCATAGTAATCGCCTTGTCTAGCAGTTCCACCACGAGTCCAATCGATTGGCTTGGTATTCGTACCATCCCAAATAGCAGCTTTTGAACTAAAAACAGGATCCGGCGTTGACGTCTCCGTAATGGTTTCACTAGTAGAAACACTACCTACATTGTAAACAGTACCATTACTCGCTGTGATGGCTTTCCATGCTCGAGTCTCAGAAGATCCTGCAGGCTTGGCTGTCGTTGTAAATATTGCATTGTTTCGGATGGTTCCCTCAGACTTAACACCGAGCGGGTTGGCATCTTTATCTAGAGAGTTGATCACTGTATTGCGAGTATCGAGTATTGCCCCGCCTTCTATAAATGCCTTTGCATTTACATAACTCAGGTTGTTTCTTTCCTTAAACCAAGTATCTTCCCAGCGAGTTTTCGCCCAGCTTTCACATGTGGAATATCTTAGCTCACGGTTACAATAGTTTTTGAAGTCATCGAACTCTTGTAAATATTGGAAGACAGCATCCATAGCAAAAGGAACTTCTTCACGGTAACTAATGGCTTCAAGCGAATTACGAGTTTCACCTGCTAGCTTAAAGCTATCACATGCGACACCACCGATAGTAGCATTGGTAAAACAACTTTCAGTTCCGGTAACCGCAGCTGGTTGAATCGCGACACCAAACGTTTCAGAAGCTCCGACAATTGAGCTAGGAGTCGCGACTTCAACTACCTTGTACAGTGCAGCATTCGCGTTAGTTGCAGCCAAAACTAAGGCTGCAACTGTTGTTAATTTAAATTTATTACAAGTCATGATTACTTCTTAACTTTCCTGTTGTAGTGCCTCGAGCTCTTCCCAGCGCTCAAAAGCAACTTCAAGCTCCTGCTCTGCTGCAGATAGCTTATCTAATACTGGTTGTGTCTGCTCTACAGATTTTGAAAAGAAGCTAGGATCGTTGACTTCTTCCTGAAGAGTTTCAATTTGAGTTTCCAATTCTTCCAAACGCAAAGGTAGCGCTTCTAGTTCTCGTTGTAGCTTATACGATAACTTCTTAGCTTTAGCCTTAACTGGCGCAGTTTTGGGAGTTTCCTCAACTACTTTCTCTGGCTTTGATGGCTTTTCAACCTGTCGGTACTCTATAGCCTGCTTTCTTTGTTGCTGAGCATCGTGGTAACCACCAACAAATTCTTCAACAACGCCGTTGCCTTCAAATATCCAACTTGTCATAACCGTGTTATCAACAAACTGTCGATCGTGGCTCACTAAAAGAAGCGTACCCTGATAGTTGGCAAGCAAATCTTCTAAAAGTTCCAAAGTTTCGATATCTAGATCGTTGGTTGGCTCATCGAGAATCAATAAGTTATTCGACTTAAGGAAAATACGAGCTAATAACAGACGGTTTTTCTCACCACCAGACAGTGCCTTCACAGGAGTGCGAGCACGTTTAGGAGAGAACAAGAAATCTTGTAGGTAGCTAAGTGCATGGCGCTCACGGCCGCCTACTGTCACTTCTTGCTTACCATCCGCCAGATTGTCAATTACTGACTTCTCAGGGTCTAGAATTTCGCGATATTGGTCGAAGTAAGCCACTTCAAGTTTAGTACCACAATGCAGACGGCCAGAATCAGGCTTCAGCTGATCAAGAAGCAGTTTAAGTACGGTACTCTTACCACAGCCATTAGGGCCGATCAGAGCAATACGATCACCACGCATAATGTTGAAGCTGAAATCTTTAACAATCTCTTTGCCTTCAAAGCCAAAGTTAAGATTCTCTGCTTCGAATACAATCTTGCCTGAACGTTGGCCATCATCGATCTGAATAACCGCTTTACCCTGCACTTCACGACGATTGATGCGCTCTTCACGCAACTTCTTAAGTGCACGTACACGGCCTTCGTTACGCGTTCGACGAGCTTTAATGCCCTGACGAATCCACACTTCTTCTTGAGCAAGCTTTTTATCGAATTCAGCGTTCTGCATCTCTTCGACACGTAACGCTTCTTCTTTCTCTAGCAAGTAGTTTTCGTAATCGCCAGGGAACGAGCTCAGCTTGCCGCGATCAAGGTCAACAATGCGGGTTGCCATCGATTTGATGAAAGCACGGTCATGCGAGATAAAGATGATTGAACCACGGAAGTCCTTCAGGAAGCCTTCTAACCATTCGATTGTCGCAACATCTAGGTGGTTAGTCGGTTCGTCGAGTAGAAGCACGTCTGGGTCACATACAAGCGCACGAGCAAGCGCGGCTTTACGTTGCCAACCACCAGACAAATCCGTCAGTTTTGTTTCAGCAGTGAGTTTAAGCGCCGCCATTACGTTACTTACGCGATCTTCGAAACGCCATGCGTTGGCATGATCCAACTGCTCTTGCACACGAGTAAGACGATTTAAGTTCTTTTCGCTAGGGTCAGTACCAATGAGATCCAAAAGATCATGGTAGATCTTCAACTGTTCGCCGATTTCCGCTAGGCCACCAGCAACGTAATCATAAACGGTGCCTTCTTCATTACGCGGTGGATCTTGCTCAAGGCGAGACACAACCACATCTTGTGTGATTTGCATCTTGCCGTCGTCCATGATGATGTTCCCTGACAGGATTTTCATCAACGTAGACTTACCCGCGCCATTGCGCCCTACTAAACACACACGTTCGTTTTCTTGCAGTGCAAAGTCCGCACGATCTAATAACGGGTGATCGCCAAACGCTAATTGCCCGTTATGAATTGTAAGTAATGCCATTCTTTTTTAACCAATCATTAAGTTCTAACAAGCCAAATGGCCAGTTAAGCTCTGAGCTTTGAGAAAAGTCAGAGCTTTCAAATTTGAGCACCGGAATAGTGACCCCGTAACGGGAAAAGAGCTCATCATCAAATGCAATGTCGACAACGTTGACGTGATGGCTAATGTTTAACTGTTCCGTGAGTTTGAATGCCATCTCACATAGATGGCACCCTTCTGTACTGTAGAGAGTCAGCACGCTATATCCTTATACAATCTCTTAATTACTTATGTGTAATCAACCAGCAGTTATGAATGTGCTTGTTGCGAGAGAAATCCAGAGGTAACGTCTTAGACGAGATATTCTGAGCTTTAAGACCCAGCTCTTCCAGTCCTTCCATATCCATCTTGAAATGACGCTTGTTGTTAGAGAACACAATCGTGCCTTCTTCTCTTAGAAGACGCTTTAAATCTTCCATCAACTGGATGTGGTCACGTTGAACATCAAAAGATTGATCCATACGCTTAGAGTTCGAGAATGTTGGTGGATCAATAAAGATCAAATCGTAAGATCCTTGCTCTTTCGCCAACCATTGTAAGCAGTCAGCTTGAACAAATTGATGTTGACGACCAACACGGCCGTTCAGTTCCATGTTCTCTTTTGCCCACTCAAGATACGTGTTCGACATATCAACAGTCGTTGTAGAGCGAGCGCCACCGACTGCAGCATGAACAGAAGCACTGCCTGTGTAAGCAAACAGGTTCAAGAAGTCTTTACCACTAGCCATCTCACCAATACGACGACGAGTGATCTTATGATCCAAGAACAAGCCTGTATCTAAGTAGTCATGAAGGTTAACAATCAGCTTAACGCCGTATTCGTTTACTTCTAGGTTAGAAGAGTCTTGAGCCATCTTCTGATATTGAGAACGACCCTTCTGCTTCTGACGAACCTTAAGAACCACGTTGTTTGCTTCAACGCCAGTGACTTGAATAGAAGCACGGATGATATCGGTTAAGCGACGTTTTGCTTTCTCTTCCGGTACATCTTTAGGTGCTGCGTATTCTTGAATCACTAGGTGACCTGGGTATACATCAATCGCTACATTGTATTCTGGTAAGTCCGCATCGTAGATACGGTAACAATCTAATTGCTCTTTCTTAGCCCACTTGCCAATTTTACCGATGTTCTTTTTAAGACGGTTTGCGAAGTCTGGAGCAATAAGTTGCTCTTGTTCACCCGTTGGACGCTCTGACATCGGACGGTCCGAAATTGAGTAGTTCTTTTGGTGACACGGTAACGCACCATTGTTCAATTTGAACTGTTTGTCTGCACGCATACGTAAGCAGCTAAGCAGTTCGTCAGAACTAGAGAAGATAGACGCGTTACAACCGCCAAATTCCGCTTTAAGTTGTGCACCGAATGCCGTGTAAAGTGCAATCAAACCCGGCTCTGTGCCAAGACGCTCACCATAAGGTGGGTTAGAAACAATCACACCATCAGCAAACTCTGTAGGACGCTTAAGCTTTGCAGCATCGCCTACTTCGAATTCAATCAGCTCTTCAACACCAGCACGACGAGCATTGTCACGCGCTGTTTTGATCATGCGCTCGTCATTGTCGTAGCCATAGAACTTACACTCTACTTTCTTAACGCCACGACGACCTTGAACGTTCGCTTCAGCTTTCACTTCAGCCCACAGTTCTGGTTCAAAATCTTCTAGTGATTCAAAACACCACTTCTGGCGTTTAACACCTGGAGCCATGTTCGCAGCCATCATTGCCGCTTCAATCACTAACGTACCTGAACCACACATTGGGTCTAGGAAAGGCTTAGTCGCATCCCAGCCACTACGAAGAAGAATCGCAGCAGCAAGGGTTTCACGCAATGGTGCTCGGCCTGATTCTGGACGGTAACCACGTTGGTGAAGACCGCTACCTACCATATCAACACCAAGAATCGCTTTATCACGATGTAGACGAACGTGAATACGAATATCTGGATTTTCTTTGCTGATAGACGGACGAGGCAAAGACTTTTTCTCAAAGCTATCAACAACGGCATCTTTTACTTTCATCGCACCGTATTGGCTATTACGGATTTCGTTGTTTGTACCGTTAAAGTCAACAACAAAACGCTTAGAGCTATGGAATTGATTTACCCAGTTAACCGCGGTGGTTGATAGGTACAAATCCATGTCGTCCATACAAGTGAATTCAGAAAGGACACGTACAAATCTAGAAGCCAAACGACTCCATAAACAACAACGATAAATTTGCTCATTGGTCGCTTTGAATTTAACACCTGCTTGAACAGGTTTTGCATTTGTAATCCCTAGTTGGGTTAGTTCTTCAACTAATAAATTCTCAAGGCCGTTTGAGGTAACCGCTAGATATTGATTCATAGTGTTCTTTTATTGATAAAAATTAGCTCGATTATACCTGAATTTGTTATTAGAGCATCACACTAAACTTGTCTTTTCATTGAATCTTTCGACTAACTGGCTAGCAAACACACAGTCATGAAGCGATCGCTTACCCACATCCCCTTAGAACATAAGACTTATCAAATCAGCACAATTTATGACCAAACATCGGCCAATGCGGCGGTGTGAATTTATATTCACCTTAAAATTGGTATATACCAGGGCCAATTTAAGACTGAAAGTTAGCTACAAAAGCACAAAAACAGGGAATAAAGGGAGGTAATTTACACTTCTGCCGATGAAAATAGGCAGAAATTAAGATGAAAAAACAGTCACAAGTTCACTAATTAAATAGTTAAGCGGTGATGTATTTATCTGGATGAGGTTTTTTAGGCACAAAAAAATCGGCTATTGAGCCGATTCTAAGGAAGGTTTGATAGGTTTATGCGTTGCAATGTGTGTTAGAAATGATGAACTAAACTGGGGAATTAACCGACCATTGCAATATGTGTATGGTGAAAATGAAGAATAGAGTTCGCGTCTACCATCCTATCGTGCATCACTTTAATCGAGTCTCCAAAGCTTAACCCTTTTGAAGGTGTGAGCAGAAACTCTTCTAAGTCGACAAATGCACATAGGCTCGCACACTCTCCCACTTCCAATACAATGAAGTAACCTAGGCTATGCTCGTTATTCATTTGTACGATATCCCCTTCTTGAGGAGATTCGTGGCCAGCGCCTTGTGAATCGAAGAACCAGCTTTTAGGCTGTACAGGCTTGTGGAAGCGCTTTGCTGCCACACAATATAGTGCGAGTTCAGCTTGGCGAGGCTCAGACAGTTCTAAGCCAGAAATTTGTTCTTTGAAGGTTTGGTATGAAGATGCGTCATCAACGGTGAATTCATTATCTCTAAACGCGCAGTCCACCAGCTTATTGCGGACCAGATTCGTTTTGAAAATCATATCCTCTCCGAGGTTTAGCATTAATGAACATTGCTGCTCATCGTAATACCAACTCCATGTATCGCTAGGTTTAAGCATCATTTCGTCTCACACTGTTGAACCATTCCATTAGGTAAAACGCAAAATTACCTTCAATTACAGTAATTTTACTGAGCAATAGGCAAAAAAAAAGAGGAAATGAATTCCTCTTTCTTATCGCTTCTGTCTACAACTCAGTGAGTTACAGTGTCTCTTTTAGTAAGACGATGCCAAATTATAGCTTTCCTAAAATAACCAAATCTTTTTGATAACTCTGTTTATAAAAGCTCTGGGTTTATAAAAGATCTGGTTTTCGGGGACTATAAATTTTTAACGATGTCGCCTACAAGACCTGGGCCTTTGTAGATGAAACCAGAGTAAACTTGTACAAGCTTCGCGCCTGCCATCATTTTCTCTTTTGCAGCAACGTAAGAGTCAACGCCACCTACTCCAATGATCGGCAATGCGTCACCAAGTTCTTCGTGAAGTTTACGAACCACTTCAGTACTGCGAGATTGAACCGGACGTCCACTTAGGCCACCCGCTTCATCGCAATGTTTCATGCCTTCAACGATTGAACGATCCAATGTTGTGTTTGTTGCGATCACACCATCGATCTTATTTTTGATCAATGATTCACAAATTTGGCTAATTTCGTCATCACTTAGATCCGGAGCAATCTTAAGAGCAAGAGGAACATATTTACCATGCTTCTCTTCTAGTTCAGATTGTTTCGTTTTAAGTTCAGACAATAGATCGTCTAGAGCTTCGCCGTATTGTAGAGAACGAAGTCCTGGAGTATTTGGTGAAGAGATGTTCACAGCAATGTAACCAGCGTATTGATATACCTTCTCCATACAGATCAAGTAATCTTCAGCGCCCTTTTCAATTGGTGTGTCTTTGTTCTTACCGATGTTGATACCTAAGATGCCGTCGTAGTTCGACTTCTTAACGTTCTCAATAAGATTGTCGACGCCTAGGTTATTGAACCCCATGCGGTTGATGATACCTTCAGCTTCAACAAGACGGAACAGACGTGGTTTGTCATTACCGGCTTGTGGACGAGGAGTTACCGTTCCTACTTCAACGAAACCAAAACCCATTGCGCCAAATGCATCAATACATTCGCCGTTTTTATCTAGGCCAGCCGCTAGGCCAACTGGGTTTTTAAAAGTAAGACCCATGCATTCTACAGGTCGATTAGGTAATTGTTGGCGATACAAAAGATCAATAGGAGTGCCTGTGAAGCGTTTGAAATTTTGAATTGCAAGATCATGTGCCTTTTCGGCATCAAGTTGGAAAAAGCCAGTTCTGGCTAGACGGTAGAGCATTGTGCCTCCGATAGAAAAAAGCCCCGTGTAAACGGGGCGATATTATTTACTTATTTACCCAACTATTCAATCTATTACTGTCTGTAAGGGTAAGATAATCGAGTTTGTTAGCGAATGAGGTTCTTTATTAAGCAAACGTTATCGTTTCTGCAGTCAGTTTACTCATTTCTAGTCTCTACCATATTACAGCCACCCACTCTTTTAACAACAAACAAGGTGTCCACGAAGTGGGTCCGTCAAAAGAAGTGGGTCCGTCAAAAATCGTTAGACCTATAGATGCCACTTTATAGAAACAAAAAAGGCAGACCTTATGGTCTGCCCTTGTGTCTTTCGTTTTATCTAATCACTAATCTGTCGACATGCAGTTTAGATTCAATAACATCAATTCACGCAATGCTACTGAGAACTTGGCAAACTCATGAACCGAACCCACTTTGAATTCATTGAGGATACTTTCCCAACGATGTAGAGAAACAGAGTTACTTTCCATCCAATCATCAAGCGCTTTAATCACATCGATGTCTGAAGCACAACCGCAGTTAAGCACTTGGCCAGTTAGCTGACGTTGCTGCCAATCCAGATCTTCTCTGAATGCTGCACGCGCTAGTGCTTGCCAGTTGTTATCTACAGCTTGACCATTGATTTGCTTCAAGAACCAGTGCAGAGACAAACGATCGCCAAGGTTGAAGTAAAGCTTCGACGCTTGTTGTACTGTTTTACCCGTCTCACGAGCTACTGTGGATATATCCAGTGCCGAGTACAAGCTAGACAAACGCGCAACCGAATTAGCCAACTCAGCGTTTACGCCTTGGTCAATCCATAGCTGTGCCATTGCGTTATGCTCTTCTACTTCAGAAGCCACTAGGTTTTCATCCAGTTTCTCTGTGATAGTAAGAACATCACCTTGGTAAAGTTCAATCAATGCTTTCACTGACTGTTTACCACTACGGTTTCTTAACAACCAACGAGCCAAGCGACGAAGTGTACGGCGAACATGGTAGATTAATTCATATTGAGCTTCAGAACTTGAAACATTGTCCAGTTCACGGATGCTCTTCAGAACTTTGCCAAGACCATAGATTTCACGTGATGCCGCGTAAGCATTGGCAATATCAACAATATTTGCGCCCGTCTCTTCTTGCAGACGAGTAACGAAGTTACAACCCATCTCGTTAACCATTTGGTTAGCCAGTGCCGTCGCAATGATTTCAGAACGTAGTGGATGATTGTCCATGTGCTGAGAGTAGTTACGACGTAACGCCGTTGGGAAGTACTGCATAAGCTGTTGAGCATGGAATTCATCATTAGCGATATCATCACTAACAAGATCTTCTTTAAGCACCATTTTACCGTAAGCGACAAGTACAGAAAGCTCAGGTCTTGTTAGGCCTTGGCCCTGCTTTTCACGCTCAAGCAGTGTTTCGTCATCTGGGATGTATTCCAAACCACGATCCAAGTACCCTGCTTTTTCCATTGTATGAATAAAGCGGATTTGCTCTTTTACTAAGCCAACACCTTGATGCTCCGTAACCGAAATAGACTCAGCTTGGCAATATGCGTCGTCTAGTACGATTTCGCCCACTTCATCTTCCATCGATTCAAGTACTTGGTTACGTTGCTTAACGGTTAGATCACCATTAGACACCAAACCATTCAAGAAGATCTTAATGTTTACTTCATTATCCGAACAGTCAACACCACCAACGTTATCAACGAAGTCAGTATTAACGCGGCCACCCGTCAGTGCGTATTCAATACGACCCAGTTGAGTCATACCCAAGTTACCGCCTTCACCAACAACCTTAGCTTTTAGGTCACGGCCATCGATACGAAGCACGTCATTTGCACGGTCACCAACATCTGTATGAGTCTCGTTTGAAGACTTAACGTAAGTACCGATACCGCCATTCCAAAGAAGATCAACCTGCATAGACAAGATCGCTTTGATCAAGTCATTCGGTGCCATTGATGCTTTCTTAGTACCTAGCATTTTCTGAATTTCAGGCGTCAGAGAGATAGACTTCGCTCGACGAGAGAAGATGCCACCACCTTGAGAAATCAAGTCTTTGTTGTAATCTTCCCAGCTTGAGCGAGGTAGATTAAACAAGCGCTCACGCTCTAACCAGCTTGATGCTGATTCTGGATTCGGGTCAATGAAGATATGCATGTGGTTAAACGCAGCTTGCATACGAATATGCTTAGACAACAGCATGCCGTTACCAAACACATCGCCCGCCATATCACCTACACCGATAGCGGTGAAGTCCGTTGTTTGACAGTTGATGCCCATTTCACGGAAGTGACGTTTAACAGATTCCCAGCCACCTTTCGCCGTGATACCCATGGCTTTATGGTCATAACCGTTAGAGCCACCAGAGGCAAATGCATCGCCTAACCAGAAATTGTATTCAGCAGATACTGAGTTTGCTAGATCTGAGAACGTTGCGGTACCTTTATCGGCGGCAACAACCAAATACGGGTCATCTTCATCGTGACGAACAACACTCTTAGGTGGAATAACCTCACCTTCAATGATGTTGTCTGATACGTCTAGTAGTGCACGGATGAAGCGCTTGTAACAACGTTGACCTTCAGCAAAGATCTCGTCTCGGCCAGACATAGTATGCTGACGCTTACAAACGAAACCACCTTTTGCACCAACCGGTACAATTACTGTGTTCTTAACTTGCTGTGCTTTAACTAGGCCTAGAATCTCAGTACGGAAATCCTCTTGACGGTCTGACCAACGTAAACCACCACGAGCGACTTTACCGCCACGTAGATGCACACCTTCAATGTCTGGTGCGTAAACGAAGATCTCAAACGCAGGAACCGGCGCTGGGATATCTGGGATCTCGCTTGGTCTCATTTTCAGAGCCAACCAAGGTTTAGACTGTTTGTTGTCGTCTAACTGGTAGTAGTTAGTACGAAGCGTTGCTGTGATCATTTCCATGTAACGACGAATGATACGATCATCATCCAAGCTTTCTACATGATCCAACTGTTCAGTGATCTTCTTAATAAGATCTTGTTGGCCTTTCGCGCTGCCCTTTAATTTAGGATCAAAACGCTTGCCGAATAAGCTCACTAACCCTTTCGCTAGATCTGGGTAATGAGACAATGTGTCTTCGATGTATTGTTGACTGAATGGGAAACCAACTTGGCGCATGTAACGAGCATATGCACGTAAGATTGAGATTTCACGTCCAGAAAGACCCGCACCCAACACCAAGCGGTTGAAACCATCGCTGTCTAATTCACCTTCCCAAATCGCAGCAAAGGCTTGTTGGAATAGATCGCGCGCTTCACGAAGATCAATCGCCTTGTCACTCTTATGCAGCATCGAGAAATCAAGGATCCAATAAGTCACCCCATTGGTCTTGCGTACTTCATAAGGTGATTCACCAATAACGCGCAGGCCAAAGTTTTCAAGCATTGGCATAACATCAGACAGGTGAATCGGCTCATCACTGTGGTAGAACAGCTTCAAACGAACAGCTTTAGAGTCTGCAGCCTCTTCTTGAGGACGGTAGAAAAGCATACCCAGTTTGTTGTCTTCACTTAGTGCTTCTAAACGCTCGATGTCTGCAACTGCAGAACCAGGCATCATGTCTTCTTTGTACGAACGTGGGAATGCACGCATGTACTCTTTCGATAACGGAAGACCTTTGCTCTCACCGAAGTTAGCAACGATTGATTCAGACAGGCGGTCATCCCATGTAGACGATACTTCCATTAAATTTTGCTCAATTGTTTTCACGTCCACATCCATGTTGTTGTTATCAACACGAACAATATAGTGCGTTCTTGCCAGTGGGCTTTCAGAGAAGTATGTCGTGAATTCGACCTCTTCTTCGCAACCGAAATACTGCTTCAAGATGCGTTGGGTTTGACGACGAAGCTCGGTGTTGTAACGATCTTTGGTAACGTAAACCATGCAGCTAAAGAAACGGCCAAACGGGTCTTTACGAACAAACAAACGCAGAAGATCGCGATCTTGCATTTGAACTACGCCAGTACCGACTTCTAGCAATTCTTCTTCACGAGCTTGAAGCAGTTCATCTCGCGGGTAGTTTTCTAGAATGTTGTGCAGAGCTTTGTAAGAGTATGAACCTTCACGGTAACCACTCGCGTCTAAGATACGCTCTACTTTCTCGCGAACAAGAGGAATCGTTTCAACGGTTTGGTTATAAACGGCAGAGGTGTAAAGACCAGTAAAGCGGTGTTCACCAATAACCTTACCGTTCTTATCGAACTTCTTAATACCAATGTAATCATTGTAAGCTGGGCGGTGAATGCGTGAAGCCGTGTTGCCCTTGGTTACGATAAGTACATAAGGCTTTTTGGCTTCAAGACGTGCCGAATCAGAAAACTCAGACAGCTTAACGTTACGCACACGATCTGAATTCGCAAACAAACCAAGACCTTGCTCCTTGGTCGGTTGTAGTTCTGTGTCGCCATTTACAGAAACAAGGTCATATTCCTTGTAGCCCATAAACGTAAAGTTGTGCTCGCCTAACCAACGAAGAAACGCCAACGTCTCATCAAAGCGTTGGCCGTCTACAGGAATGCTTTCTTTTTGCTTTTCAACTTGATTGGTTACTTCCTCTAGTTTTTCAACCATCTTCAGCCAATCGTTCACAACTAAACCAGTATCGGTAAAGATATCCAGTAGTTCCGTTTTGAGCGCTGTCATTTCAGCTTTGCTGCTAAGACGGTCTACTTCGATATGGAAAAGTGATTGGAATGCACCTTCGTTATTGCTAACGCCGACAACACTGCCCTTATCAGAGCGAGAGATTTGTGTTGGATTGTGAAGCATAAGGTGAGAAGAAAGGTCTAGGCGAGTCAGCGCCATTTTTACAGAGTCTACAAGGAATGGGCTATCTGGTACGACTATCTCTACGATAGTGTGAGTAGATTGCCAACCTTGACGACTTACTGTCGGGTTAAAAACACGAACAGAGATTTGGTCAGCTTTCTTTTCATTGATGTGATGCCATAAGCTAACTACAGCACCGTATAAATCGGATTCGTTTCTCTGAGTTAGATCGTCGTGAGAAACGTTACTAAACAAGTGTTGAGCAAGTTGAGTTACGAGAGGTCGATGAGCAAGGTCAAGTTTGTCTTGAATCAGTTTGTACACTTTTTCAAGTAAAACTGGAACCACAGTTTCACGTGCGGTCATAGTCACACTCCACAATTAGAATTTTATTTTATTATTAGGGGGCTTACTTAAGCTTGCGTTTGAATCAAGCCTTCAAGGCCAGTTCTACTAACGAGTTAAGCAAAGGTAATGCATTCATTTATTGTAAAAGCATTATTGATAAATAGTTAATTGTTTTAGAGGTGGTAAGAGGTGAAATGTTTGATTATGTGATTAAGATTCCCTTTAACTCACTAGGCACGCCAAGCTTTACAGAGCTTCCAACTTAATAAACTTATTTTTTTGGTCAGTTGTTAACCTAAACTGTCCTCTAACCCCTATTTGTGTAAGAAATGGTCTGAAGCGAGTTGCAGGTAGCTGTAAGCGTAACCCTGTTGTTGTTATCACTTGAACTTTACTTGCGGCACCCGAGTAGCTAGCCAAAAACTGCTGATATGAGATGTTAAGTTGGAAAATATAGCGATTCATACGATACCTGTATATATATACAGTGCCGGTGATTTTTGGCACTTAACGATGTCTGAAAGTGAAACTTAACTTGAAACTGCTCTAGCTTATCGAAAATTCGATAAACCAGAAACAAAAAATCAGTGGCAGATATTCTCTACCACTGATGACTTTTCGTTACTAGTAAACTGTTTATTAGCCAACCGCTTATGATCGAACAGTTTCCTGAATAAGCGGCTGACTTAAGCCTCTAGTGCTTTTGCCACTTTCTCGAATAAGTCTTTTGCAAGGTTGTCCATGTTCTTCAGCGTCTCAAGTTCTTTTTTGATTAGAGCTTGGCGTTCATCATCGTACTTACGGAACTTAAGTAGCGGGTCAATCAAACGTGAAGCCACTTGCGGGTTGCTGCTGTTCAGTTCACGTAGGATCTCGCCAGCAAACGCGTAACCTTGTCCTGACTTGGCGTGGAATTGAACCGGGTTCATGTTTAAGAACGAACCAACCAAGTTACGAGTACGGTTCGGGTTCTTCAAGCTGAACGCTTGGTGCGACATCGACGCTTTAATCACTTCAAGTGCATTAGAGCTTGGGTTTGAACCTTGCAATGCAAACCACTTATCCATGACAAGACCATCATGTTTCCACTTGTCGCTGTAATCCGCCATCAAGGTTTCACGACATGGTAGTTGCGCACTGTTCGCCGCGCCCATCGCTGCCATTGTATCTGTCATGTTGTTTGCTTGTTGGTACATAGCAACAACCAAGTCATTACCCTTTTCAGTATGCGCTAAGTAACTTAGACAGACTTTACGTAGAGTACGCTTACCAATCGAATCGTGATCGATCGTGTATTCTGTTAGTGCATGGCTGTGATAAACCGCCGCTAACTCGTCTTCAAGTTCTGCAGCTAGTGTTACTTTCATTGAGTTAAGAACAGATGCGACCGCATCAATATCAACGCGCTCATACCAACCCGACACTTCGTTATGGCTCGGTAGAGAAAGCATTTCTGCAATAAACGCAGGTTCTAGTGAATCACTAAGCAGTACCCCGCGGAATGCATCAACAACAGAAGCAGAAAGTTCAAACTTTTGACCTTGTTGAACGTTATCTACGTTGCTACGGATGTATTTCGCTAGCAGCATTTGACCCGCATCCCAACGAGAGAACTCATTGCGAGCATTCACCATCAGGAAGATCAGCTCTTCATCTGAGTAATCGTATTCCAATTTCACTGGCGCAGAGAATTCACGAAGTAGCGATGGGATCGGTTGCTCTGAAACGTTTTCAAACACAAACGTTTGTTCCGCTTCTTTCACATCTAATACATTGTGAACTGGCTGACCGTTACATTGTAACCCAATCACTTCACCCGACGCGGTGTATAGCTCGATGTCTAGAGGAATATGCAGAGCTTGCTTATCCGTTTGCTCATGAGTTGGAGCCGTTACTTGGCGAGTTGTTAACGTGTACTCTTTTTTGTCTGCGTCGTAGTGACTTTCAACAGAAAGCGTCGGCGTACCAGATTGGCTGTACCATAAACGGAACTGAGACAGGTCAACGCCCGACGCATCTTCCATTGCAGCAACGAAATCTTCGCAAGTTGCAGCGGTACCATCGTGACGTTCAAAGTACAGCTTCATGCCTTTTTGGAAACCTTCCTCACCCAACAATGTGTGGATCATTCGGATCACTTCACTGCCCTTTTCGTATACTGTCAACGTGTAGAAGTTGTTCATTTCTATCACTTTTTCAGGACGAATTGGGTGAGACATTGGGCTCGCATCTTCAGCGAATTGTGGCCCGCGAATAATACGAACATTGTTGATTCGGTTTACTGCGCGAGAACCAAGATCAGATGAGAATTCTTGGTCACGGAATACGGTTAAACCTTCTTTCAAGCTTAACTGGAACCAATCGCGACATGTCACTCGGTTCCCCGTCCAGTTATGGAAATATTCATGACCGATTACCGCTTCGATGCCTAGGTAGTCGGTGTCGGTTGCTGTTTGGTCGTTCGCTAAAACAAACTTAGAGTTAAATACGTTCAGACCTTTGTTTTCCATCGCGCCCATGTTGAAGAAATCAACAGCTACGATCATGTAGATGTCTAAGTCATACTCAAGATTGAAACGCTCTTCGTCCCACTTCATTGAGTTAATCAAAGAAACCATCGCGTGGTTTGCGCGGTCTAGATTGCCTTTGTCGACAAAGATTTCCAGGTCAACTTTGCGGCCTGATTGTGTGGTGTAAGCGTCACGAAGTACATCAAAGTCACCGGCAACAAGAGCAAACAAGTAAGCAGGTTTTGGATGTGGGTCTTGCCACTTAACCCAGTGACGACCATTTTCAGCATCACCTTCATCTATACGGTTACCATTACTGAGTAAGAATGGATTTTCAGCTTTGTCTGCGATTACCGTTGTGGTGAATTTTGCCAATACATCAGGGCGGTCCATATAGTAAGTAATGCGGCGGAAACCTTCAGCTTCACACTGAGTACAGAATGCGCCACCCGACTTATACAAACCTTCAAGTGCACTATTCCCTTCAGGATTTACTTCCGTCACGATCGTGAGTGTGAAATCTTTCGGTAGTCCGCTCAGTGTCAGTTGAGTTTCAGATTGCTCGAATTGCGTCCACTCTTGACCCTCAACTAAAACAGAAACCAACGTCAAACCTTCACCATCAAGTACTAAGGTCGAACTATCTTTCTCTTGCTTAACACTAGACACCGCCGTAATGATGGACGCTGAATCGTACAAATCGAAAGTAAGATCGATTTGAGAAATAGTGTGAGATGGTGATTGATAATCTTTACGATACTTGGCTTGAGGTGTATATGCCATGACGGGTTCCTTTTGATCGTTATACGTAATTGTATTTTAACTGTATATATCTAAAGGTTGAGGGCCAAGAACACAAGGGGAATATTGAAAAAAGGAGGCATTGTAGTAAAACGCCTCCATGTTTTGCTATTTTATCAACCAAATAAGAAAGGAACGGCTAATAAATGAACTGTGAGCCATATTATCAACAAACCTGACTTTGCGCATCCAACCCGCATTATCGAATACGATTGAGTACTGCAAACATGTCGCCTTCTTCACCTTGAAGCGTCAAGACGTCGCTGTTTAATGTGTAACGAGTGCCGTGCTCGCCATTTTCATACAGAAGCACCAATTGATCGCCTTCGGTGTAATACACCCCACGACGAACAACCTCACTCCCCACTTCATCGGACACTCTGAACATAAATACAAAGTCAGGTTGAAGCACTAAATCCATTTTTTGAATGTTACTCGCGCGCAGGTCGCTACCTGAAAGCTCAGCACTCGACCAAATACCTGCCAGTGCATTCGGTAAGGCTTTGGTAAACATGACACCGTTGAGGTTCAACATATTATGGTTACTGCTATAGGCGTAAACTTGAGGTTCAGAGGTGTTTAAACCCAAAATAATGGTATCTTCATTGGCATTATACAAGCCTTCCCAATGGTCGACACTGTAGTCTTTCTTTTGAATATCAATGGAGAATGAATAATTTGAATCAAGGGTTAGCTTTATCGCTCTAAAATTTTCAGTACCTTGTTCAGGATCTGGGTTCATCAAATACCAATCACCAAGCAGTAAAGGAAGGTCAAAATGAGATAGATTGCTGTCACTTTTTGATTGCTGATCGCTTGAAGCGACCTCACTCCCAAAAGCAACAAAACTTAAACAAGATAAAAATAGTAGAATCCATTTCATACGCGCCCCCTCGTTTTCTTTAAGCTTAGGCAGGTAATGAATAGAAAGCGAAAAAATTTGATCCAAGTCACTAAATTTTAAGTGCAAAGTAACTTAAATGTCATTATTCGACACAAAACAGAGCTAAATAACCCTGAACATTGAGTGTTCTTTGCGACAGTCTCAACGGTTACAATCAGGTATTCCTGTCAAATCATAGACACAAAAAAAAGCGAGCCTAGGCTCGCTTTTTAAATTGTGCATCTTTAAACAATCACCTTTTAACAGGTATTTGCTCTATTTCTTGATCATATCCAGCATGATAGCAACAGATTCATCAAGATAAGCATCCGGGGCTTCGTAGTCTTTAGGGATATCATCCAACGTTTTAAATACCTCTAACTTAGCCGCTTTTTGACGTTGATTGATACGCTCTAGACGAAGCACATCCCCATCATCACTCTCTTGTTGACGTACTTTTTCGTTCAAAGAAAGGTCGTTATCATCTTTATCAGCCTTATATTTTTCAATATCTTGCGCGATAAAGCCAAACTCCATGTCTGTCGCAATACGAGCTTGGTGTTGAGCGGTTAAAGCAGCAACTTGCTCATCGTTACGCTGTAACACTGAATAGTTAGCTTTATCTATGCTATCCCAAGGCAGAGCATTATCTTCAACACTTTCACCAGTATCTGCTGGATCAATTGCCGTTGGGTAAGCAATATCAGGCACTACACCTTTGTTTTGCGTACTTCCGCCATTGATTCGGTAGAATTTCTGGATGGTGTATTGAACGTAGCCTAACTCTTTATCGAACAAATCATAAATATGATTCAAAGAGCGGTGTTGTTGCACCGTTCCTTTACCGAAAGAGTTTTCACCAAGGATGATTGCACGACCATAATCTTGCATCGCTGCTGCAAAGATTTCAGATGCTGAAGCACTGTAGCGATTCACCAATACCGTTAATGGACCTTGGTAACTAATTTCGCCATCAGTATCACTGTTCACTTTTACACGACCGTAGCTATCACGAACTTGAACAACGGGCCCCTCTTTGATAAACAAACCAGAGAGTTCGGTTGCTTCCGTTAGTGCACCACCACCGTTGTTTCGCAGATCAACAATGATACCTTCGACACCTTGCTCTTTAAGTTCGGTGATCAGTTTATCAGTATCTTTAGAAAGGCCAACATAGAAGCTTGGTACTTCTAGTACGCCAATCTTCTTGCCATCTTTCTCGATAACTTCTGATTTAACAGCGCGGTCTTCTAAGCGAATCTTATCGCGTACAATTGTGACAACGTGACTTTTTGCATCTTTACCATCTGGCAAGATCTGTAGCTTAACTTTAGTCCCTTTCGGTCCTTTAATTAATTGCACTACATCGTCTAAACGCCAGCCGATAACATCAACAATATCTTCGCCATCTTGGCCGACACCAACAATACGGTCACCATCACTCAATTGTTTGCTGTTTGACGCAGGGCCACCAGCAACGAGAGATCGGATAACGGTGTAGTCGTCTGTCATTTGAAGTACAGCACCAATGCCTTCTAGAGATAGATTCATCTCAGACTGGAATTGCTCTGCATTTCTTGGAGAAAGGTAACTGGTATGAGGGTCAACTTCTCGCGCGAATGCGTTCATGTAGATCTGGAAAGCATCTTCGTTGTGCGATTGCGTAATACGCTTCATCGCATTGTTGTAACGCTTTTCCAAAACTTCTTGAATCTCTGGCCACTCTTTACCTGTAAGTTTTAGATTCAACGCGTCGTATTTAACACGCTTCCTCCAAAGCTCATTCACTTCAGCGATATCTTTTGGCCATTCCGCTTCGCTACGATTGAGCTCAATACTTTCATCAGTATCAAACTTAATCTCAGTATCTAGTAAAGACAGCGCATATTGGAAACGTTCAAAACGCTTCTGCATGGACAAATTATAAACATCGAAGGCTATTTGGTTATTACCGGCTTTCAGTTGATCATCAATTTGTTTGGATGAAGTAGCGAAAGAATCAATATCAGCTTGAGTGAAGATATTACGGTTATAATCCAACATCTCTAAATAACGATTAAAGATAGCTTGGGAGAAATCATCGTTGAGATTGAAGTGTTTATAGTGGGAACGAGTAAATCGAGAAGTAACACGTTTACTAGCAGTTTCGTGTTGAACCTCAGGAGCGAGTAGAGGTAAATCGTCCTGATTTAATTTGGCTTCAAGAGCCTGAGCTGAAGCTGCTAGCAAAAAGCCAGCAGCAATCAGTGTCAATTTTGAACGGCATTTCATGCGTAGGAGTATCTCCTTTAAGCGCGCAAGTGCTCCGCTTTAACAACCATTTGTAGGCCGTTTGCTAACTGAACACGCACATCTTCCTTATTGATTTCAACAATGGTCGCAGCCATGTTTCCTGTACCCATGTTCACATTTACTTCTTTACCAGTGATAAATTCATCGGCGTTCAAAGCGCGTGTTTCTACAGGCTTTTCTACTTTCGGTGCTTTAGGCGCTTGACGACGAGGCTGTTGAGCTTTCTTCGCTTTAGCTTTAGCTTTGCCTTCGTCACGAGCTTTCTGTGCTTGTTCTTTACGACGAGCCTGAACTTTCGCTTTGCTTTCTGCAAGTGTCGCTTTAGCGTGCTCAACGTGCTCTTCTTCTAGTGTGCCACATACGTTGCCGTCTAGGTCAACACGTTCTGCGCCAGCTTTTACGCCGTGCAGGTAACGCCATGATGATGTGTACTGTCTTAACGCTGCACGAAGCTGAGTCTTACTTACTTTTTCGTCTTCATTTAGACGTTCAGCAAGATCTTGAAAAATACCAATTTTAAGTGGTTTCGCTTCACCTTCTAGAGTAAAGCATTTAGGGAAACATTCAGCAACATATGCGATAACTTCTTTGCTGTTTTTTAACTTTTCAGTGTTTTCCATGTGGGTTCCTGGTTTTTGCGGTTTTCCGCGAGCATTAAGAAAATATTTTTACGTATTATAGAGAGATGCTT
The DNA here is from genome assembly GCF_041439815.1 of Vibrio sp. 1F279. NCBI lineage: Bacteria > Pseudomonadati > Pseudomonadota > Gammaproteobacteria > Vibrionales > Vibrionaceae > Vibrio > Vibrio sp. 1F279. Next base: position 31,865 of record NZ_JBGOOU010000020.1, read on the forward strand.
GGGAAAAACCACAGTAAGAGAATAATTTATGCCTTGTTCGCGTGCGAATTAAGCAGCTTTTCCACTTCTGCCATGAAAAATGTTAATCCGTCCTCGTCAATTTGAGAAAAACGGCCAACATTTGGGCTATCGATATCAAGAACGCCCGCAATTTTCCCGTCAATCGAAAATGGTATAACGATTTCTGAGTTACTTGCAGCGTCACAAGCGATGTGTCCTTCGAATTCATGAACATCATGAATGCGCTGAACTGTATTCGTCGCGACCGCAGTTCCACACACACCACGCCCTACCGGAATTCGAACACAAGCCGGTTGACCTTGGAATGGGCCAAGCACAAGTTCGTCTTTTTCCTTAGATTGGTCCTGCTTCATTAAATAGAAGCCTGCCCAATTTAATTCATCCAACTCCATGAATAATAATGAGCTGATATTAGCTAGATTAGCAGTTAGATCGGGTTCTGATTCAATTAATGCAACGGCTTGTTTGGTTAAGCGTTGGTAATGTTCTATTTTCATATTAACTTCCAATTAAATTGAGACTTCCATTATCAAGAGAACGCAGTAAAATGCGGCCATCAAACTAAATAGGACTTATTCTCATTACAATGACCAATTCAGAAGACACTATTAGCCGTTCTTGGTTAATAACTCAAGTAAAAAAACACAAGTCCAAATTACTGTTTGCTAACATTATTGCCATACTTGCAACTCTCATTAGTGTCCCTATCCCGTTGCTCATGCCATTAATGGTTGATGAAGTATTACTTGATAAGCCGGCTTCTGGCTTAGAGATGATGAACCATCTACTTCCAACATCGTTGCAGACACCAACTGGCTATATTGCACTGACTTTGCTGTTAGTCATAATCATGCGGACTGTTAGCCAAGCGTTGAACATTCTACAAGGGCGTCAATTCACGCTTGTCTCAAAAACAATTACCTATCAAATGCGCAGTAAGATGATAGATAAGCTTGGCCGCATTAGTATTAGACAATACGAGACCAAAGGCAGTGGCGGTATTAATGCTCACCTGATAACAGACATAGAGACAATAGATAAGTTCATTGGTTCGACTCTATCTAAGTTCATAATTAGCTTCTTAACCGTTTTCGGTACCGCTATCGTGTTGCTATGGTTAGAGTGGCGTTTAGGACTGTTCATTTTACTGGTCAATCCTGTTGTGATTTATTTCTCCCGTAAACTAGGTAGCAGAGTCAAACACCTTAAAAAGTATGAGAACCAATCTTTCGAGCGCTTTCAAAACCGTTTAGTGGAAACCTTAGACGGCATTTACCAACTGCGTGCGGCAAACAAGGAACGTATCTTTCTCGATGAACTTAAGGTTCAAGCAAACCAAGTGAGAGTCGATGCAGACAAATACGCTTGGCAATCAGAAGCTGCTGGCCGTGTTTCGTTTCTGCTGTTCTTATTAGGTTTCGAGCTTTTCCGTGCCGTCGCGATGCTAATGGTGTTATTCAGTGACTTAACGATTGGTCAGATTTTCGCGGTATTTGGTTACTTGTGGTTCATGTTAGGCCCGGTACAAGAGTTGTTAGGGATTCAATTCTCTTGGTATAGCGCAAAAGCAGCACTTCAGCGCATCAACGACCTTCTTCAGTTAGAAGAAGAGAAGCGCCCTATCAGTAAAGTGAACCCATTTAATGAAGATCAAGAAGTGACAGTCGACATTGAAGACGTTACATTCTCTTACACATTAGAAAACACTGTTTTAAATAGGCTGTCGCTGCACATTCCAGCAGGTAAGAAAGTCGCTTTGGTGGGTGCGAGTGGTGGTGGTAAATCTACGTTAATCCAGTTACTGATTGGTGTTTATCAAGCGGATTCTGGATGCATTCGTTATAACGGTGAAACCACCGACGACATCAGTTTCGATGTTATACGTAGTCAAATTGCCGTTGTTTTACAACAACCTATACTTTTTAACGATACATTAAGGCATAATCTGACCCTTGGTGCTGAATACGATGAAATGTCGTTGTGGCGTGCACTTGAAGTCTCTCAAATGCAAGATGTCATCAAGCAACTGAGTAATGGCTTAGATACACAAATTGGTAGGAATGGCGTTCGACTGTCTGGCGGGCAACGACAACGCTTAGCTATAGCCCGAATGGTGCTGAGCAATCCTAAGTTTGTTATTCTAGATGAAGCGACATCAGCACTCGATACAGCAACAGAGTCAGCACTGCATAAAGCGCTGAGCGAGTTTTTGAAAGATCGCACAACTTTGATAGTGGCTCATCGATTATCAGCGGTGAAACAGGCCGATCTAATCTATGTTTTAGAAGATGGGCAAGTTACACAGACAGGAACACATGGTGAATTGGTTGAACAACAAGGATTATATCAAACACTCTATGGCAGTGTGCAATCGCACGCCTGATGTTTATTGTTCTAGAGACTTAAATCAGTGTTGTTCTAGGCATTTAAATCAGGTTAAAAGTCTGATTAGTGTTTCAACTTGGGAGGTCGCGTGACCTCCCCATCCGTAACCAACCCTTTATCAACTAAGCAGCAGCTATCGACTCAGCACCAGTGCGACAGTAGCTCTGTACGTCTTTGTCAGGGCTGCGAACTTCCCGTTGATAAAATGGACATCCCTTTGGGGAAATCCGCTTACTGCCCAAGATGCGGTACTCAGCTTTATAGAGGCGGCACCCCTAGCCTGTCTGGAAACCTTGCAATCGCTATTACCTGCTTATTGCTGTTTATCCCCTCACACTTTTTTGAATTCATCAGTATTCGCCTGATTGGTGTCATGATACCTGCAACGTTACCATCTGGCGTATTTACTTTAATGGGTGAAGGCTTCCCTCTACTTGGCTTGTTGATCTTATTCTGCAGTTCGATCGCCCCGTTACTTGTTTGTACCTCGGTACTCATCACCCATTTATCATTGCGCTTTAAGATTTTTACACCATTTCGTTATGCATTAGCTATCATTCAGACACTTAAGCACTGGATGATGTTGGATGTGTTTCTGGTGAGCGTGGCAATCTCATGCTTCAAATTACAAGATTACTCAGATATTTTCGTCGGCCCTGGTTTAGTTGGTCTGATTCTACTGCAGCTTTTCAGTGTGTTACTGGTAAGCCGAATCAGTGTGCGTCGCTACTGGGAAGCTTGGGCTCAAGAGTCTGACTACTCTTTCGATCAAAGTAAGAACGTACACTGTCATAACTGTCACCTGTCTCAGCCTGACGGGCACACTTGCGTGCGTTGTCACCATGACTTATATCATCGCAAACCCTACTCTGTACAAAAGACATGGGCTCTACTTTTTGCCGCCTCAGTGGCTATCGTGCCGGCCAACGTCATTCCAATTTCTATCGTGATAACAAACGGGCAAAGACTAGAAGACACCATCATCTCCGGTGTCGCTTCGCTAATTAATAGCGACATGTATGGCATCGCAGCAATCATTTTTATTGCCAGTATCGTCGTGCCTGTCGCGAAAATACTTGGTCTAACGTATATCTTAATTTGTATCAAAATGAAGCGTGCGGTTTACCATAGACAACGTATGACCATCTATTTCATTGTGAAATGGGTGGGAAAGTGGTCGGTAATGGATCTGTTCGTTATTTCGATCATGATGACCTTGGTCGACCGTGGACAAATTTTAAACTTTACACCAGGTTATGGTGCAGTCGCTTTTGGCGTCGTGGTTGTTCTCACGATGCTAGCGGCGGAAAGCTTAGATCCTAGGCTAATTTGGGATAACTATACCTCTAAAGATGAGTCAGTGAATGAACAACGATAACCAATCACAAACGTCATATTCACCAGAAGTCAGGAAAAACAAAGGTATTTCCCCTTTGTGGATCCTGCCGATACTAACCGTCGCATTAGCGGGTTGGTTGGTCATGAAATCGATACACGATGCAGGACAACGTGTGCAGATATATTTCTCAGATGCCGCAGGTTTAGTCGCAGGTCGAACGACAATTCGCTACCAAGGCTTAGAGGTAGGTATGGTGCGCGACATTACCTTGTCCAAAGATTTATCGAGCATCTATGTCGATGCTGACATCTACCCAGAAGCGAAAAAGCTACTCTCAAAAGGCACGCGTTTCTGGCTCGTAAAACCAACAGCAAGTTTATCTGGTATCTCAGGGTTAGATGCGCTTGTTTCAGGTAACTATATTGCTATCCATCCTAGCGAAACCAAGCAAGAACCAGAAACCGTTTTCCAGGCCTTAGAATCATCCCCTTCTGACTTATTGGCTTCGGAAGGCCTGAATATTTCATTGACGACCAAAGACCTGGGGGGTGTGTCTGTTGGCTCTCAGATCGTTTATCGTAAAATTCCAATTGGTGAGGTTTACAACTATCAGCTAAACGACAACGCAAAATCCGTGACGATTCAAGCGGCGATTAAAGATGAATACAGCCATATCATTACCGACCAAAGCCGTTTTTGGAATGTCAGTGGCTTAGGTGCCAGTATCGGATTTTCTGGTGTCGACGTACGCTTAGAAAGCCTCAGTGCTCTGCTTGGCGGTTCAATTGCGGTCGACTCTCCTGGAGAGGGTCAACCCGTAGAGATGAACACCAAATTCAAACTTTACCCAGATTTGAAAACAGCCGGTCGTGGTATCTCGATCAAGATAGCCGTACCCGACGACAACAAGATCAGTGCAACGGGCGCTCCGATCATGTATCGAGGCATCGAAATCGGTCAAATCACTGACCTATCTTTAAGCGAAGGGCGTGAAAACGTCGTGGCATCGGCTGCAATCCAACCGGCATTCAGTGACTTTTTAAATAGCGGCAGTCAATTCGTTTTAGAGGAAGCTGAACTATCACTTACTGGAATGAAAAATATTGCCAACTTAGTCACGGGGAACTTTCTAACCTTGGTTCCAGGTGAGGGTGAAAAAGCGCGTCGATTTACTGCGATTCGCAAAAATGAGTTCAGTCAGGAACAAGAAAAATCCGTTGCGATTCGCTTAACATCGAACAATTCATTCGGGTTAGATGTCGGTACACAGCTACTCTACAAAGGCATTGCTGTTGGCTCTATCATCCAAGTAGGTTTAGTCGATGGTGTAGGTACTGGCTCTGATAAGCACGAAGTGTTTTTGGATGCACTTATCGATAACGAATATGCTCACCTAATCAAAAGCCATAACCGTTTCTTTGTGACAGGCAGTGCAACTGCAGAGCTAACCGAATCTGGCTTAAGTGTAACAGTTCCACCAGCAAAACAACTTCTTACTGGCTCAATTAGCTTTGTTAGCGAAGGTCAGTCGAAAGCACGAACTGACTATCAGCTTTTCCAAAGCAAATCGTTAGCAGAAATCGCCAAGTTTAATCAGTCTGGCTCAAAGACGCTTTCGTTGTTTGCGAGCGAGCTACCTTCAATTTCTAAAGGAAGCCCACTACTCTACCGCAACCTACAAGTGGGTAGCATTTCTGATTTTCAGCTTGTCGATGGTGGCGTGAGAATCAAAGTCACGATCGAAAATCGTTACACACACTTACTCAATGAACATACTGTTTTCTGGAACCGCTCAGGCGTTGAGATTGATGCGTCGCTATCGGGTATCAGTATTAAAGCAGCACCCGTTAAAACGCTTATTCAAGGCGGTATTGCTTTTGACTCTCTTCCGGGAATCGACAACAAACTCGGTGATGTGTGGAAACTTTATAAAGATTCGAAATCCGCGCGAAAATTTGGTCGTGCGATTACGATTACCTCTTCTGGCGATCAAGAAGTCAGCAAAGGCATGGCGATCAAATATCAAGGCGTCACCGTCGGTGAGGTTACCTTGGTGATTCCTAACTTCAATAAAGGCGGTATTGAAATTACTGCGCGTATTTTACCTGAGTACGTAGACAAGATTGCCGTTGCGAAGAGTCACTTCTGGTTAGCAGAACCTGAAATCGGCCTTAATGGCATCAAGAACGTCTCTGCACTGCTCTCTAAGCACATCAACGTAGACCCGGGCAATGGTGACAGAAATACGAAATTTAAGCTTAGCAAGGGGCCTGTACAGCCTGAAGGCAAGATATTCCAGCTACAAAGCGAAACGCGAGGCTCGGTATCAGAAGGCACACCTATCCTATTCCGTGAGCTAGAAATCGGCAGTGTTATTGATGTTCAGTTAGGCGAGTTTGCTGACCGAATCATCTCTACGATTCAAATCGAACCTGACTACGCGTATCTGATCCGCGCAAACACCGTGTTCTGGAACGTATCTGGTGTCGATGTCTCTATCGGTCTCTCTGGCGCAAACATCAAAGCTGGAACGGTAGACAGCTTGTTAAGAGGTGGTATTACATTCTCAACGCCACCGACCAATGAACTTCAGCCAGTGGCAAACGAAGATCAGTCTTTCTATCTCTATCCTAAAGCCGAAGATGAGTGGAAATCATGGAGAACCGCAATTCCTCGCCCATAAAGTGAACCCTCAGAAGCTCCATGCAAATTAATACCGCTTAACAAAGAATAATTCATCATCAAAATGCAGCCATTCGGCTGCATTTTTGTTGTTTGCTATAAATATGGTTTAGGACGGCCTCATTTTGCTTTAAACTCCCCCGCATTAATGCAATAAATCGAGACACTCTTTTGCACGCTAACGTATATATTCCTGAAGAATTCCTAACGCACATCGAATCAATCATGCCTAGTCATCTAGATATGGCTTCTTTTGTCGCGTCATGCCAAAAACCACTTCGTAAAAGTATTCGAGTCAACACATTGAAAATCAGTGTTGAGGACTTCTTACTGCGAGCAAAAGAGAAAGGCTGGGAACTGGAACCTGTACCTTGGTGCGAAACGGGGTTTTGGATTACAGCTGATGAAAGTGAAGCGCCACTAGGTAATACGGCAGAACACATGTCTGGCCTTTTCTATATCCAAGAAGCCAGTTCTATGATGCCACCGTCAGCACTTTTCCAAGGTGAGGCTGACTACCAAGCCGTATTAGACACTGCGGCTGCACCCGGTTCAAAAACAACACAAATCGCGGCGCTAATGAATAATCGCGGCGTATTGGTTGCCAATGAATACGCAGCAAGCCGCGTGAAAGTTCTTCATGCCAACATCGAACGTTGTGGCGTTCGTAATGCTGCACTCAGTAACTTTGATGGTCGAGTTTTCGGTGGGTGGTTACCAGAACAGTTTGATGCTGTGCTGCTAGACGCGCCCTGCTCTGGTGAAGGTACGATTCGCAAAGACGCTGATGCGATGAAGAACTGGACGTATCAATCTGTAGTCGATATTGCTGACACTCAAAAAGATCTGATCGAAAGTGCTTTTCATGCTCTCAAACCTAACGGCGTGCTGGTTTACTCAACCTGTACGTTAAGCACGGAAGAGAACCAACAAGTATGTCATCACCTAAAAGAGACCTTTGGTGATGCGGTTGAGTTCGAGTCTTTAGAAAACTTATTCGACAATGCTAAAGCAACCACGACAGAAGAAGGCTTTCTACACATTTTCCCACAAGTGTATGATTCAGAAGGCTTCTTCGTTGCACGCATCCGTAAACTAGCGTCTGTGACACCACCAGAAGTGAAAAAACGTCTGGGCAAATTCCCATTTGAACAAGCGTCAAAGAAAGCTCAACAAGAAGTCGCTGAACAACTGCTGGGCGCACTTGATATAGAACTACCAAGTGATACTCAAGTTTGGATTCGTGACAAAGACGTTTGGCTATTCCCGGAAGCGCTAGAACCTATGATCGGTGAGTTCCGTTTCTCTCGCATGGGCATCAAGATCGCTGAAACCCATAAAAAAGGTTACCGCTGGCAGCACCAAGTCGCGACAACGCTCGCAACAGGCAATGAAGCCAACATTGTAGACCTTAGCATTGAAGATGCTCGTGAATGGTTCATGGGACGCGATGTTCGCCCTGAAGGCTTGTCAGGCAAAGGTGAAGTACTAGTGAAGTACAATGGTGCGATCATCGGCCTTGGTAAGTGGGTTGGCAACCGAGTGAAGAACGGTTTACCACGCGAACTCGTGCGCGATAAGAACCTATTCTAAATAGCTTTCGGGCTTAACGGCTTAACGGCTTAACGGCTTAAAGAATCGCACAAACAAAAAGCCCAAACAATGTTAATTGTTTGGGCTTTTTCTATTCTACCGGTCATGTAACTCTGTGTGCGAGCGCTTATAAATCAACGACTAATTATACAAACATCAATTCAAGTCACTATTTAAAATAAGAAAAATCGCACTTTAGGAAATCTAAACTAGACTTCAATCTAATAGTCAAAAGATTGAAACGATTAGCGTAGGCTCTTCGGAGCCCTTTCCCCTAAGCCCAAACAGGAAGGTTTGGGCTTTTTTTTGACCGAAAGGATCGCTTATTTAACTAAGCTGATACCTTCTTTGTCGATAGTGATCTTGCCAGATTTGTACAAACCACCAATTGTCTTCTTGAACGTACCTTTACTTGTTCTGAATGCAGAGAAAATAGCTTCAGGAGAAGACTTATCATTCAAAGGCAGGTAACCGCCCTTCTTCTCAAGAAGATCCAGAACCTTAGTGCTTAGGTCATCCATCTTAGCGACACCAATTTTCTGAAGAGACAAATCAATCTTACCGTCTTCTTCACGAACGTTTTTAATGTAGCCTTTTAGTGTCTTACCAATAAACAGCTTACCGATGATGTCTGATGGGAAAATCATACCCCAGTGTTCACCGTTCACGATCGCTTTGTAACCAAGTTGGCTGCGCTCGGCGATAATGAGATCAACTTGTTCATTTTGCTTATAAGTCGCAGGCGTGTTGTCTAACCATTTGTTGAACTTCGTTGTACCAACGATACGGCTCGATGCTTTATCGATATACACATATACTAAGATTGACTGGCCTTCGTTTAAACGGCCGCGCTGCTCGCTGAAAGGAACAAGAAGGTCCTTACCTTTCACGCCCCAGCTCATGAATGCACCAGTGCTGTTAACACCTTCAACCGTCATCAAGCCAAACTGCCCTACTTGAGCGATTGGTTTTTCAGTTGTGGCAGCGATCTGGTTGTCAGAATCAATGTATAAGAAAACATCTAGCTTTTGACCAATTTCAACACCTTCAGGAGTAAATCGTTTCGGCAGCAACACCGTTCCATAGTCGCTCGCGTCAAGGAATACACCGAAGTCTGCTTGTTTTACTACTTCTAGGTTGTTTATTTGACCAATATTAATCATCAAGATTGTCTCTACTTTAAATTTGGCGGTGATTATACGTGATCTCTGATATGCTTTCGCTAGTTTCATTCATATTTTTATATTCTAGGAGACATCGTTGATCACCGTTGATAAACAAGATGCGATAACACTTAAAATTAACCATGCGATGGCGAAGACCAAAAAGCTCGATATGGACGTTTATCTATTCATTCCCGGTGAACTCGGACTGACTCCGGAAGTACTTTCTGAAAGTGCCTTCTTCTACAGTTCAATTACTCAAAAGCGCGCTTACTACAGTGATAAGACACTATTACCATTGGTACACAGCCGCTTGGCAAAACGCGGACGCTTATCGACGACACAGTATCGTGTGAGTTTGAGTTTGTTCGCCTATCAATACGTGATTGCTTTAGATAAAGCCGTGAGCAGCTTGAACAAGACAGATAGTGACGACGTAACGGCTGATGACGTCGATGAAGTCATCGAACTGGCTTTGGATATCCTCAAGAAGCTTCGTCGTAGTATTCCTTATGAAGAAAACCTAAAGCGCTATTATGCCAATATTGATAATTACCTTTCTTGGTACACGGAGCAAAAGTTCTTATCTTTGGTATCACATATGCCACGTGGCAGTGAATACTCGACGATAAAAGAGCGACTCTTGACGCTTTGTGAAAAAGAGACCGCCCATCGAAAACTTAATCGCTATAACTCAGCGAAGGTACGAGAAGACGTAACACGTTTGAGCAACAAGATGCGACTGTTGCGACGTTTGATCGAACACCCTATCGTCCTCAAAGAAAAGACGACATCAATGGGTAAGAACGTGAAGAGAGCTGTTAAAGGCATCGCCACAGGCTTGGTCATGGTGGTAGTAACCACAACCGTTATATTAGCTCGCGACTTTCTAGGAGAGATTACTGCATCTTTCATCGTATCGATGTCATTCATTTACGCTTTGCGTGAAATCTTCAAAGATGATTTAAGAGACATACTGTGGCGTTGGCTGCGTAAAGGCAAACCCAAGTGGAAGCGTCGCTACTTTGATCCAACAACCAATAAATCTGTCGGCCATAAGCTTGAATGGTTGGACTACGCGAATTTTTCTAAGTTAGCAGACCGTATTCAATCAATACGCAAGAAGCGTGTTGTTCAACGTGAAGAGCAAATTTTGCACTATCGTTCGCATACAGAAATGTCGACATCGACATTCATGAGTGGTTACGAAGAGACTCGTGAAACGGTATCGATCAGCCTCAGAGCACTGACACGCTTAATGGACAAGGGTTCGAATAACGTATATCGCATGAATGAAGGGCAAGTAAGCCGAGAATCAGTAGAAAAACGCCACCTGCTCAACCTGATCATCAAAGAGAACAATCACGATGATGAGCCTACCTATTACCGCTGGAAAATAGTCATGAACCGTTCAAAAATCGTTGATATCGAGCAAATCACTCAAGAATCATAACATTGTTAGGACATGCGGTACGGTATGTGGGTATTCAATTCACATACCGCTCTTCCACTTGTTCAACGACTTCTGTCGAACTATGATCTTCAGATTCAGCCCAACCTTATACTTCGGAGCTATTATCTAGCTGGGACTTTCTTAATCGAAAGTGTTAGCGTGAATTCCGCCATTGGTTCGTCGCCATGCAAAGACGGGCAGGTCGCTATGATGGTCACTGGTTGATTCACACGCTCGCCAGTAGACATGGTTTCTGCCAACATAGTGTTGATCAGCTCACCATCGTTACAAGTGAAGTGTACGTCACCTTCTGGACGCTTCAAGAAATTACCTGTCACCTCTTTAAATGCCAAAGAAATCTTTTCGCCCTGCTGCTGAGATTTACTCATAGCAAGGAAACCACCTGCTACGTCAGCTCCCACAGCTAACACACCAAAATACATGCTATTGAGGTGGTTCTTAGTTCGCCTTTTGAGAGGAATTTTCACTTCAACATGTTGATTATCCAGCGCGAGCAGTTTTGGTCGACATAGCCAGATCAGAGGTACTTTGAAAAAGCCAAACATGCTCAAGTAGAAATTTGCTTTTTGTAGAGGGGTCAGCATTCGGATTACCTAGTCAAATAAGTCATCAGACCAGTTAATCGATTAGCGATGTGCATGTCAAAAAAATGTTACAAAAAAGAGATATCATCGCATAATGATATCTCCCTTTTTCTCTAAGCTTTAGTGACTTAGATAAACTCATACAGCAAGTTGATTTATCTAGACAATAAGCTGGTTTATGCAGTGATAACTGTTTCTACACCTTCGAGATCCGCAATGAACCCTTGTAAGCGCGGGTAGTCCACCAGGCCTTGAGTCACAAGCAGGACGGGCTTCTTCGCGTTCAGTGTTGCTTTAACAATCATACTCAACAAGGTAATAACTGCCTCGTTTTGAGGATCAAAAGCGTGTTGCTGAGCTTCATTGTGCTTGTCTACACCTAAAGTGAAAGACGCTAAGCTATCAACGTTTACCACAACACCATCAAAATAATGCAGTAATCTTTCGCTTAGTAGCACTGCAGACGGCACATCGCACGAGAACAGAACTTTCAAACCATTAAGCCCGCGTGGTAAGCCTTGCTCTGCAAGCAAATCAATAATCTTAGCAGCATCGCTTAATGCTCGTACATACGGTACAACCACTTCAACGTTAATACCCTGCTCTCGCAGCGCTTTAATAACCTGGCACTCTAAAGCGAAAGCCTTGCTGTACTCGGCTGTCGCATAACGCGCAACCCCACGAACACCTAGTGCCGGGTTTATCTCTTCGGCTTCACAGCTACCACCAAGTAGCGAACGGAAGCCATAGCTATCAGCACTACTTAACGCAATACGAACAGTGGCGTGGTTTGGCTGAACGGCTGCTTGAATGGCAATAACCAAGGTCGAAACAAAATGCTCATCGACTGTTTTATCGCCAAGGATCGCATCTAAAGAGGTTTTTTCGATATCAGTCAGTGTTTCTAAATGACTTTCAATACTTGGATGATAGAAGACACGATCCATGACCAATTCAGATAATGAAACGTATAAATGGTTGGAATTATTATTATCGTTGTAAGAAGGCAGCACATCACCTAAGACAAGTTCTGGGTGCAAAGTGCTTTGATTTTCTTGAGTCATTGCTGCTCCAGCATTTTTATGTTGTGTTCAAACGAAAATACCGATAGCTGCCTGTTAATACAAGTGAAAATCCCCCATTTGACGTTGGCCTGCTGATAAAAATGAGAATATTAGCAATAACAGAGATAACTTTGACTTAAGAGAGTTTATTCCTCTGTTCAATTCCGTTATCTTAACCACTTCGCAATAGAATAAAAAAGCTATCACATGCCATTAAAAACTGATGAGTTGAGAACCCAAGCTCTGGGTCCTATGCCAACTCCTGCCGAACTAGGCAATGCACACCCTATTACTGACGACGTTGCTGAGCGCATTAAGAATTCTCGCCGCCAAATCGAAGATATCCTAACGGGTCGTGATAATCGCCTATTAGTTATCGTTGGTCCTTGCTCTGTTCACGATACAGATGCGGCACTTGATTACGCTGAACGTCTAAGCCAGATTCAAGATCAATACAAAGACGAACTGTTCGTTGTAATGAGAACCTACTTCGAGAAGCCTCGTACTGTTGTAGGTTGGAAGGGTTTGATTACCGATCCGAACCTCGATGGTTCATACGCACTTGAAACAGGCTTGAATAAAGCACGTAAGCTATTGCTAGATATCAACAAGCTTGGCCTAGCTACCGCGACTGAATTCCTTGATATGATCACCGGCCAGTACATTGCAGACCTTATCACTTGGGGCGCAATTGGTGCTCGCACGACTGAATCTCAGATTCACCGTGAAATGGCTTCTGCACTGTCTTGCCCAGTTGGCTTCAAAAATGCAACTAACGGCAACATCAAAATTGCCATTGATGCGATTCGCGCTGCGCATGCTTCACACTACTTCTACTCTCCAGATAAGAACGGCCGCATGACGGTTTACCGTACTTCTGGTAACCCATACGGTCACGTAATTCTACGTGGTGGCGATAAAGGTCCTAACTTCGATGCTGAATCTGTGGATAACGCATGTAAGCAGTTGGCTGAATTCGATCTGCCTCAACGTTTAGTTGTAGACTTTAGCCACGCTAACTGTCAAAAACAGCACCGTAAGCAGCTAGAAGTAGCGCAAGACATTTGTGAACAAATCAAATCTAACAAGAATCAAATTGCAGGCATCATGGCGGAAAGCTTCATTGTTGAAGGTAACCAACCAATGACAGATATCAACAACCTAGAATACGGCAAGTCTATTACTGACCCATGCCTAAGCTGGGAAGATACTGCGACAATGCTCGATATGCTTGCAACAGCAATTAAAGATAGAAACTTAGCTTAAGGAAACAACACAATGCCATCATTTGACATTATCTCTGAAGTAGAAGCAGTAGAACTGCGTAACGCGGTAGACAACGCAAACCGTGAACTATCGACTCGTTTCGATTTTCGCGGCGTTGAAGCAAGCTTTGATTACAAAGATGAATCAGTAAAATTGACTGCTCAAGACGATTTTCAACTGAAGCAAATGCGCGATATCCTTCGTAGCAACCTAACAAAACGTAATGTTGATCCTAACGCGATGGAAGCGAAAGCAGCAGACCAAACAGGTCGCACTTGGCACCAAACGGTTATCTTTAAGCAAGGTATCGAAACGGATGTTGCTAAGAAGATCGTTAAGCTAATCAAAGACAACAAAGTTAAAGTTCAAGCTTCTATCCAAGGCGACAAAGTTCGTGTAACGGGTAAAAAGCGTGATGACCTACAAGCTGTTATGGCTCTAGTTCGCAGCGGTGAACTTGGTCAACCTTTCCAGTTTGACAACTTCCGCGACTAATTTTCGAGTTTGAGCGACTGCTTATTGTGGTTGCTCATTCATCAGCACAATGTCGTGTTTAAAATCACAAAAAGCCACTTCTTTTAGGAAGTGGCTTTTTATTTATCGGTCAGTCTTATTCAGGGTCTCTAGCCGATTTGCAAACAACTAAAAAGCGCTCACTTCAACTAAAATCTATCAACTACCACTCACCTGAGCACTTTTGCAGCAGACAGTTTCAGGTCTTTACCTACCAATAGATTAAACTCTACGCTTGCTGGTGGAATAAACACACACACTCGTAATTTCTCAGCTCTGGCTTGCTCAAGCTTGGTTGATAGCTCTCCGCTATTAACATAGCTCTCTCTTTCTGCATCTCGACGGCATAAGTCTATAAATTCGAATGGACAATCGATTGGTGAAAGTACTAGCTCTGCCTCTTGCATCAGACGTAAAGCCTTCATAGAAAGTAGCTCAACATCTTCTTCAAATTCGATCCAAGTGACCTGCCCTTCACTATCAACTTGCTCAGTCAACGACTGTTGATAGTACGATTCAAGTTGATCCCTATCCGTCACTTGATTAATAAAACTGGACGACAAAAAGCGCTCCCAGAATTTTCGGCGTTCATCAACAGTAGGAAAGGACTCTTTAATTGAATTGCGTTTTGATGCACCGAAGTCCGCTATCAAACCTATGTTCTGTGGCAATACAGTTTCGAGTTTTTCTCTAATATTTCTCACCAAAACAGGTGATGCTCCCCCACTTGAGATCGCTATTTGGATTCGTCCGCGATTTATCATTGAGGGTGTGATGAAGTCACAATAGGGTAAGTCATCGACCACATTGACAAGAATACCCATTTTTTTTGCATCATTATGTACTTGATGATTTAGGTTTGGGTTATCTGTAGTTGCCCACACTTGTAAGTAGTTTTTCGAGATAAGCTGTGACGAGTAAAAATTTTGAACCCAACGAAGTTTGTCTTCATCGGCTAGCTCTTTTAAGTAAGGTGCGACCTTAGGAGAAACCAAAGTTACATTAGCACCCGCTCGCAGCAAACTGTCGACTTTTCGGCAAGCAACCTCGCCCCCACCAACCACTAGAATTGGCTTATTCTCTACATCCAAAAACATTGGGAAATAACGCATGTTCTTCCTTGAGACTACTTCAATAACTATTCAGACATGCTACCAAATTTGGAGCATATTCATAACTATCCAAGCGTAATAAAAATATTTATTGACCAAATTTCCACCTTTCTTAAGGCTAATGCGCCACCAATACGACTTTAATTCAGAATATTTACCTAGCCCACCATCAATATAAAAACCTAAATCTCGTTGCACCAACAGTGTGAACCGTTGCACTATTTACATTCAGTTAACATTTGGTCATTCTAATTGTGTTCGGATTTGTGATTTCATTCAAAATTCTTTTTAAATTATACATTTGTGAAACTACGGATCCTTTCCTAACCTTATAAACAGTTGTTTAAATCGCACACGGTTTCATTTGCAAAATGCAACTCGCTTAATTTGAGCAACAAGGTCATAGACAACGCAACACACAAGAGACACTCAAACGAGTATGAGTATGAGTATGAGTATCAGGTGTCACCTGGTTAACAAGGAAGGATACAAATGACAAATAAACTAACACTTCTTGCTTCAGTAGTAGCTGCATCAACTGCGATGATGGCAACATCAGCATCAGCGGCAGAAAGCACTCTGGACAAAGTCACATCTCAAGGTTTTCTTACTTGTGGTGTAAGTACAGGTCTTCCAGGGTTCTCTAACCCTAACTCAAAAGGTGAATGGGAAGGAATTGATGTTGAGTATTGTCAAGCTCTTGCAGCGGCTGTACTCGGTGACAAGACTAAAGTTAAGTATGTACCGCTAACAGCAAAAGAGCGTTTTACCGCGCTTCAATCTGGTGAAATAGACGTACTATCTCGTAACACAACATGGACGCTACATCGTGACACTGCTCTAGGTTTGAACTTCGTAGGCGTTAACTACTACGATGGTCAAGGCTTCATGGTTAAGAAAGAACTTGGACTAACAAGTGCTCAAGAACTAGATGGCGCTTCAGTGTGTGTTCAATCAGGTACAACGACTGAACTTAACCTAGCCGATTACTTCCGTAACAGTGGCATGTCTTACAAGCCAGTGGTATTTGATACGGCAGCACAAACATCAAAAGGTTTCGATGCGGGTCGTTGTGATGTTCTTACAACTGACCAATCTGGTCTATATGCACTTCGCCTAAATCTAGCTGATCCTAAATCTGCACAGGTACTTCCTGAAATCATCTCTAAAGAGCCACTAGGCCCTGTTGTTCGTCAAGATGATGACAAGTGGTTCAACGTTGCTAAATGGACCCTTTCTGCAATGATTAACGCAGAAGAGTACGGCATCTCTTCTAAGAATGCTGACGAAATGCTTAAGTCAAAAGATCCAAACATCAAGCGTATTCTTGGTGTTGACGGTCCTAAAGGTAAAGGCCTTGGCATTCGTGACGATTGGGGTTACCAAGTCATTAAACAAGTTGGTAACTACGGTGAGAGCTTCGAACGTACTGTGGGTACAGGTTCACCACTACAGATCTCTCGTGGCGTAAACGCACTATGGAATGCGGGCGGCTTTATGTACGCTCCACCAATCCGTTAATAAATTTACAAGCATCAATTAGGGCGGACTTTTCCGCCCTATTTATTAAATGGATTTGAGGTTATAGCAGTATGAAACCTAATGAAACTATTTCTCCAACTCAAGAAAAACCACAGCCCAAAAGTGCCAACCTTTTTTACAACCCCACTTTTCGCTCAATTGTTTTCCAAATTCTCGCCGTCGCGGCGCTTTGTGCTTTCTTTTACACGATTGTAAATAATGCACTCACAAACTTAGACTCCCGTGGTATCGCCACTGGTTTTGATTTTCTCTCCCAAGAAGCTGGTTTTGGTATCGGCTTAACACTGATTGAATACGACGAAACATTCTCATACGGTCGTACATTCTTTATCGGTCTTCTCAATACCGCTTTAGTTTCAGTATTAGGCATCATGTTAGCCACAGTACTGGGCTTTAGTATGGGTATCGCTAGGCTATCTTCAAACTGGCTAGTTAGCCGATTTGCAGCTGTCTACATTGAGATATTCCGAAATATCCCTCTTCTTCTACAAATATTTTTTTGGTATTTCGCCGTTCTACAAGCATTGCCTTCCGCTCGTCAGAGTATGAGCCTGGGTGAAGCTATTTTCTTGAATGTACGTGGTTTGTACTTCCCAGCTCCAGTATTAGAACAAGGCAGTAGCATTGTCATCGCATCATTGATTGTCGGTATCATCGCTACTTTTGTTATCAACATCTGGGCTAATAACAAACAAAAACTAACCGGCCAACAAACACCAATGTTGCGAATTGCTGCGGCGCTGATTGTGGGCTTACCATTAGTCACTTACTTTGTTATGGGTATGCCTATCTCTGCGGAGTACCCTGTTCTGAAAGGGTTTAACTTCAAAGGTGGTATCAGCATCATTCCTGAATTGGCAGCATTGATGCTCGCTTTAAGTATCTACACAGCAGCATTCATCGCCGAAATTGTGCGTTCAGGTATTAATGCGGTAAACCATGGGCAAACAGAGGCTGCTATGTCTCTAGGGCTCCCGCGAACAAGAACTCTTAAGCTAGTCATTATTCCGCAAGCATTAAGAATTATTATCCCACCACTAACTAGTCAGTATTTAAACCTGACCAAAAACTCATCACTTGCGATGGCCATTGGTTATCCCGATCTTGTATCTGTCTTTGCAGGGACAACATTGAACCAAACTGGACAAGCTATCGAAGTAATCGCGATGACAATGGGCGTCTACTTAACCCTAAGCCTATTAACATCTGCTCTAATGAACATATACAACCGCAAAGTAGCGTTGGTGGAGAGATAAGATGAGTACACATCAATTTCAACCTGATCTTCCGCCTCCAGCGAATACTGTTGGACCTGTCGGTTGGTTAAGAAAAAATCTATTTAATGGACCAATTAACAGTGTCGTCACTGTGGTGCTTGCTTACTTTGCTTTCACTTTATTATGGGCAATAGCTGATTGGGCATTCTTGAGCGCTGACTGGATAGGAACAACACGCGATGCCTGTACTAGCGAAGGCGCTTGTTGGGTTTTCATTAGCGTCCGTTGGGACCAATTCATGTACGGCTTCTACCCAGAAGCGGAACTGTGGCGTCCTCGCTTTTTCTACGCAACATTAGCTATTTTTGTTGCTTTGTTAGCTTACGAAAAAACACCTAAGCGTACGTGGATTTGGTTATTCTTCGTAAACATCTACCCGTTTATCATTGCAGGCTTACTATACGGTGGTGTATTTGGTATAGAGGTTGTTGATACCCATAAATGGGGCGGCCTACTGGTTACACTAATCATCGCACTTGTTGGTATCGTTGTATCACTGCCTATCGGTGTCGCACTGGCGCTAGGGCGTCGTTCAGAGATGCCAATCATCCGCAGTATGTGTACCGTTTACATCGAAATCTGGCGTGGTGTACCACTGATTACGGTTCTATTCATGGCCTCGGTAATGCTTCCGCTCTTTTTATCAGAGGGGATGGAGACCGATAAACTGATACGTGCGCTTGTTGGGGTAGTACTGTTTAGTGCTGCTTATATGGCGGAAGTAATCCGTGGTGGTTTGCAAGCAATACCAAAAGGTCAATACGAAGCCGCTGACGCTCTAGGGTTGAGCTATTGGAAAAAAACGGGGCTTATCATTCTGCCTCAAGCTCTTAAAATCACGATTCCTTCAATTGTGAATACCTTTATTGGTTTGTTCAAAGATACCAGTCTAGTTTTGATTATCGGTATGTTTGATGTACTAGGGATTGGCCAAGCCGCGAATACCGACCCTGAGTGGCTTGGGTATTCAACAGAAAGTTATGTATTTGTCGCGTTAGTGTTCTGGGTGTTTTGTTTTGGCATGTCGAGATACTCGATTTGGCTGGAAAACAGACTTCACACCGGTCACAAACGATAATTAACAAGATCAAGGACGTATTATGACGCAGCAAACAGAAAACAACTCTCAAGGTCTTATGATCGAGTTAAAAGACATGAACAAATGGTACGGCGAATTCCACGTACTTAAAAACATCAATCTAGAGGTTAAGAAAGGCGAAAAAATTGTTATCTGTGGCCCTTCTGGCTCAGGAAAATCAACGATGATCCGTTGTATCAACCGGTTGGAAGAACACCAAAAGGGTCATATCTTCGTTTCAGGTAATGAATTGACGGAAGACCTAAAAAACATTGAAGCCGTGCGCCGAGATGTTGGTATGTGTTTTCAACACTTCAACTTGTTTCCACATCTGACGGTATTAGAGAACTGTACTCTAGCCCCTATTTGGGTCAAAAAGATGCCTAAAGAGGAAGCCGAAGCCATCGCGATGAAATTCCTTGAGCGTGTAAAAATCCCTGAACAAGCGGATAAATTCCCAGGCCAACTGTCAGGTGGACAACAGCAACGTGTGGCAATCGCTCGTTCTTTGTGTATGAACCCTCAGGTTATGCTATTTGATGAACCAACATCGGCACTAGACCCAGAAATGGTTCGTGAAGTATTAGACGTAATGGTCGAATTGGCCGAAGAAGGGATGACAATGTTGTGTGTAACGCACGAGATGGGCTTTGCTAAAGAGGTCGCAGATCGCGTTATCTTTATGGATGCCGGTGAAATCATAGAAGAGAACAACCCTGTCGACTTCTTTGAAAACCCACAATCGGATAGGACGCAGAACTTCTTGAGCCAAATCTTGCACCATTAATATGTTATGATGCATAAACTACAGAGGCGGCTTAGGTCGCCTCTTTATTTTTCGATGTTCTTTTTATTTTTCGATGTTATCGTTCGTTTTCCAAAGGTTATAAATCATTAGCCAGTAACTATAAAAGTTTGAACATCGAGTGTTAGCGACACTTTATCGTCATTAGAAATACTTTGTTACACCTTCAGAAACACTTAACCGACTATTTTGATTATTATTTTAGGTATACAAGAGGAATGAAAGACTTGATTTTTCGAACTTTCAGCCCCATAAATGTACTAATAACTATTGAAGTCACCTTACGAGGAAGATTATGAACAGCCCTATGTTTTCACGCACAGCATCTCAAGAAAGTGCTCTGCAAACCAATAAAGTGTTGCGTAACACCTACGCACTACTGTCTATGACACTACTTTGGTCTGCTGTAGTAGCAGGCGTATCTATGGCGATGAACCTTCCTCGCCCTGGTCTTATCATTATGCTAGTTGGTTTCTACGGCCTTCTATTCCTAACAGAAAAGAACCGTGACAACAGCATGGGTCTAGTCTTCACATTCCTATTTACAGGTTTCTTAGGCTACACCATCGGTCCAATCTTAAACATGTACGTTGGCGCAGGCATGGGTGATGTCATCCTAACTGCACTTGGCGGTACTGCACTGGCATTTATGGCTGCATCTGCTTACGCCCTAACAACTAAACGTGACCTTTCATTCCTTAACGGTATGCTAATGGCTGGTTTCGTTGTTCTGCTAGTCGGCATGGTTGCAAACATCTTCCTACAAATGCCACTACTATCACTGGCAATGAGCGGTATGTTTATCCTATTCTCGACTGGTGTAATCTTGCTAACAACGCAAAGCATCATTCGTGGTGGTGAAACGAACTACATCTCTGCAACGATTAGCTTGTATGTTTCTATCTACAACATCTTCATCAGCCTACTAAGCATCTTAGGCATTATGGGTAACGACGACTAATCGCTTCCATCACTGAATCATATCTAGCCCAAGAGCCTATCTCTTGGGCTTTTTTTATCCATAAGTGCAATATTTTTTGAGATAGCTACAATTTCTGTTGAGAAAGATAAACTTGGTCATGTACTCTATCCGGATAGTTAATTGGACTCTGGATTAAACATGTTTGAATATAACGGCAAGCAAATCGAAACCGACGCTCAAGGTTATCTGTTGGATTACACTCAATGGGAAGAAGGTATGATTGAAATTCTTGCTCAAGATGAGGAAATTGAACTTACTGATGCACACTTAGAAGTCGTACATTTTGTAAGAAGCTTTTACGAAGAGTTCAACACCTCACCAGCGGTTCGCATGCTCGTGAAAGCAATGGAAAAAGCTCACGGTCCAGAAAAAGGCAACAGTAAGTACCTTTTCAAATTATTCAAAAAAGGCCCTGCCAAACAAGCAACCAAGCTCGCCGGTTTACCTAAACCAGCAAAATGCTTGTAGAACTAAAATAGCGCTAGGTTGATCTCAACGTAAAAAGTTAAATACTGTAGTGTCCTACAGTATTTTAAACTCCCCTACACGTACGTCCTGCCGCTCATGATCTTTAACTTGATGCATGACGACATTGTCTACTGTTGCGCTCGGTGGTCCAAGATTAAGCCAAGCGTGTAACTTCTCAAGTTTCAGCACCTCTCCGACCGCTAACACTTCAACTCGACCATCATTTAGGTTCTTTGCATAGCCGGAAATGCCCAAATCCTGCGCCTGCCTACTGGTGTGATAACGAAATCCAACACACTGAACTACGCCTGACACGACAAAAATATACTGCAGAGTATCCATAACGTTGCCTCATAAATTATATGGATGATATAGTTGCGATTCTATTCATTCACCATTTATTGGTGGGCTTACTTCGAGTATTACAATTATGAAAGAAATCCCGTTTCGTTGGATTGACAAATATCTCATTCACCTAAAAATCCAAGAAAAGTTCTATCTACTATTCTTATTACCTCTTATCGCCCTGGTTATACTGACTTTAGTTTTAGATAGCGCTGCGGACTCTTTACTTGCTCACCTTTATCAGGATGAATTGCTCCTGATGAAAGGTCTGATTGAAGCTGGACAACTCACCAAAGATCAGGTCGCTCAACTCGTTAGCAATTCTGACACCATCTCTTTAGGATATGGCGCAGCATCTGTTTCTGTCATGAATGGCGCCTTCAGTTTAGTCGCAAGCCATGACCAAAACTTATGGTCAGCTCTGTCTACTACTCAGGTATCGATTATTGCAGTAACTCTCACGCTGATAGCTCTGGGGGTTTACTACATCATGACTTTCATTGGTGGTGCTATGTTCTCGATGAACAAAGCACTCAGCACACTTGCGAGTGGCGATTTAACTTGTCGCATGAACTACTTTTTAGTTCGCGATGAGTTCAGTGAAATTGCTATTACTATCGATAAGGTAGCCGAGCGTGAACAAAACATGGTTCTCTCAATCCAAGAGTCCGTTGCTCTCATGCAGCAAATCAGCTCGGATTTGAACCAATCAACGCAACAAAGCTCAGATATCTCAAGTAATCAACAAGAGCACTTGAATAGCCTCGCCAGCGCAACTGAACAAATGGCAGCAACGATTCGCGAAGTCGCTACCCTTGCCCATGATTCAAGCACTCAAACAATGGACGCTCGTGGTGTCGCACAAAGTGGTCAAGTTAAGGTTTCTAATACTTTGGAATCGATCTCTAGCTTATCCCAAGAGATTCAATCGGCTTCGCAAGCAGTAGAAGAACTCGATGCTAATGCAGCGCAGATCGATGAAGTAGTCGCAACCATCAATGGTATCTCTGAACAAACTAACCTGTTAGCGCTAAACGCTGCGATTGAAGCTGCTCGAGCTGGAGAGCAAGGCCGTGGTTTTGCAGTTGTTGCTGATGAAGTTCGCGCTCTTGCCGGACGAACTCAACAAGCGACAGTTGAAATCCAGAGCATGATCGAGTCGTTACAGCGTAACAGTCAATCATTAACAAAACTGATGGAAGTGACAGTAAACAATGCCAATGAAGGCCAAACACTGATGTCGGAAGTGAACGTTGAGATCGGTTCTTTAGCTGAGAAAAACCAGTCTATTTCTGATAGTAGTACGCAAATTGCTACTGCTGCAGAAGAGCAAGGTGTCGTTGCGGATAACATTGCACAAAGTGTTGAAGAGATTCGTCATCAATCAGACGGCATCTGCGAGATGATCAGTAAGAGTAACTCTAACGTTGACCAACTTCGTAAGCAGAGCGATACGATGGAAGGTTTGCTGACAGGTCTTAAAGCTTAATACTGACATCTAACCACCATCTAATGATGGTTCAATACAAGGGCTGCTTTTGCAGCCCTTTCTTATTTGCTTTTCCCTTGTACTTCCCCGACAATACCCCTCCTTCAAATTCAACAAACAGAGTAAATTATGACTCCTTCAATTCATCTAGCTAAAGGCCGAGATAAATCACTACGCCGTAAACACCCTTGGGTATTTTCACGCGGTATCGATAAGGTCGAAGGCGAACCACAACCAGGTGAAACTGTAGACGTATATGCTCAGAATGGTCAATGGCTAGCAAAAGCGGCTTACTCACCAGAATCTCAAATTCGAGCTCGTGTTTGGACATTTGAAAAAGAAGAAATTAACAAAGCGTTCTTCGTAAAACGAATTCAAGACGCGCAATCACTGCGTGAAGACATCATTGAGCGTGATGGTTTAACTGGCTACCGCCTTACCGCTGCAGAGTCTGATGGACTGCCAGGTATCACTATCGACAAATATCAAGACTACCTAGTTTGCCAACTACTAAGTGCGGGCGCTGAATTCAATAAGAGCGTATTGGTTGAAGCTTTAATTGAATGCTTCCCAGACTGTAATATTTACGAGCGTTCAGACGTAGCAGTTCGTAAAAAAGAAGGCCTAGAACAAGTTGTTGGTGTACTTCACGGTGAAGAGCCACCAAAATCTATCGTCATTGAAGAAAACGGCGTCAAAATCAGCGTAAACATCATGGAAGGCCACAAAACTGGCTTCTACATGGACCAACGTGATAGCCGTAAAGAGTCAATGAAGTATGTTAAAGGCAAAGATGTGCTTAACTGTTTCTCATACACTGGCGGCTTTGGTCTTTACGCACTGAAAGGTGACGCAAAACGTGTAATCAACGCAGATGTGTCTCAATTAGCTCTTGATACAGCTAAGTTCAACGCTGAACTCAATGAATTTGATATCTCGAAAAAGCGTGCTGTATTCCTAAACGCAGACGTATTTAAACTACTTCGTGAATACCGAGATCAAGGCACTAAGTTTGACGTCGTGATCATGGACCCACCAAAGTTCGTTTCAAGCAAAAACAACCTAACATCAGGTGCTAACGGCTACAAAGATGTAAACATGCTTGCAATGCAAATCCTAAATCCTGGTGGCACTCTACTCACCTACTCTTGCTCTGGCTTGATGGGCACTGATTTATTCCAAAAAATCATCGCTGACGCTGCTCTAGACGCTGGCAGAACAGTAAAATTTGTCGAGCGCTTCGAGCAAGCAGCCGATCACCTTACAGACACCGCCTACCCAGAAGGTTTCTATCTGAAAGGTTTTGCCTGTAAAGTGTTGTAACCGAAGCGTGTTATAACTTCAATGTAAGGTCTTCTTCAGCGCGATTACTTTACTAAATTAAGATATAAAAAAAGGGCCTTTCGGCCCTTTTTGTTTAGTTATCGTAAATTTTCAATATATCGTTTAATAGTCCACTCACATCTGAAATTGAACCGTTAGTGATATAACTATCAAATTGTTCAGCGCTATCTTGCAATATGATCTCCTGAGTTTTTCCACCATCTGTCACAGTCAACTTAAGATCTGCCGTTGACATATTATCTGCACCTTCAAGAGAAATACCAATCTTACTGCTTTGAAGTAGGCTATTAATACTGTCAGAAGAATCTGTATGGAGTAGATCGGAAATATCTATTTTATCATCACCCTTAGTAAAGTCTGTAATTGTGTCTTTCTCACCATGACGAACACCAGAACCTTGGTCGACAAACTTGAAGATATCATCATCACTACCGCCGGTTAAAATATCGTTACCAATACCACCGATAAGAATATCATCGCCAGATCCGCCTTTAAGTGTATCGTGACCCGTACCGCCTCGAAGACCATCGTTACCTTCACCGCCATCAATGACGTCATCGCCTGACCCGCCGAATATAACGTCTGAGCCACCTTCTCCGTAGATATAGTCACTACCGCCGCCACCATGAGCAACATCCAAGTTTGCTGTACTGTTATTAGTAGCAGCTATCTCACTATCTTCACCTTGGTTAGGGTTAAGTATTACGTTCGAATCGCGACCTTGAGTGAAAACATCTTTAATATAAGTGTTTATCGCATCTTGGTTAGACGCTTGCCCAGTATTTTGGTCCAAGACAGCATGACTATCACCAAGATAAATCACATCATCGCCCTGGCCAGTCCAAACAGCATCGCCAGCATCACCAACATTGATTGAAACACCTTTGTTGATATCAACATTGTCTACAATCTTGTTGTAACCCGCTTGTCCATTGGTTACTGCAGGTGATCCTATCCAACTCAAATTATCATGAAGAACTTTAACAGAATCGATCATCTTGCCTGTAGACGACACATCTACGCTGCCTTTTGAACCCATTACATCAAATGAAATATGACTGCTACTTGTATCACCATCACCATCTTTTAATGTGTAATCGAAGTCTACGGTTTCAGGTCTAGCTTGTGGTTTGCCACCAAATTTGTACGAACCCGTATCCATATCGATACTCAAAGTGTACTTGCCATCGACCGTAACTTTTAACTCGTTTGTTGATTCATTTTTGGTAAAGCTGATCTTAGAGTTCTGTCCTGTAGAACTGATAGTTGAACCATCAAAATTAAAAGTTACGCCATCAATAACTAACTGACTAACATAACCACCATCAGCGCCAAAGCCACCATTAGTTACCAATGAACCATTAACGGTTTGAATTATTGGCTGGGTCAATATATCTGTTAGTTGGCTCGACGAATCAATAACTATCGCTGAAGAGTCTGTTCCCGTCAGACCATCGTGAGAAACCAAATCAATTTGGCCTTTGTCAAGATAACCTCCAGTTATACCTATAGCTTGAGAAGTAATACCATTATCATCTAAATGTTCAGTCCAAGTTTTGGCTTCCCAATAATCTATCCTATCATCTTGGTTTGGAATTCCATCAGTAATAAAGTAACTGACGTTATTCGCATCAGGGAGCTTACTATCTTCGTCATGGTCCCATGAAGTACGGGCTTTACGTAAAGCATCATCATAATCAGTATTATTCTTAGGTTTTAGCTTATTGATTTCTGTAATAGCTTCACTAACAGAGAACCAAGATTTACTACCGTCATGTATGAGTTTAGCGTTGCCGGTAAATGTCACTATTTGGACTTTTACATCGCCAAGCGTGTCATATTGCTGGAGCATCTTAGCAAGAGACTCTTTTAAAATAGCTAAACGAGTCTTACCAGCAACGCCAGAATCGTAGCCCATAGAGCCAGACACGTCGATTACCAACTGAATATTCGTATCTGATTTTGTTTCTGGGGTAACTGGCACATCAATAGCTGTTGCAACAGGCTGATCATCTTCAATCGAAACCGTAATTTGCCCCCCTGAACTCTTAAGCCCCGAAGTGTCTTTAGCAATGACCGGGATCTGAATGACTAGATTGTCTTCGCCATTAGTATTGGGGTGATCTACCGGAGCTTTCAATTGTATGTCGTAGTGACCATTTCTATCCAATGTTGCTTCAATAACAACTTTTCCGTTAGCAGTACCAGTAAGTGCATGACCATCAGGCGATACCGCCCAATCAATAGTATGCCCTTCTGATGTCAAAGGCTGACCGGTCGATGTTGTAATGTTGATTGAGCTTGTTTCACTAAACACAGTGTCAGACAAGTTGTTATTAGCGTCAGTAATAACAAGATTACCTTGTATAGAGTGACCATCCGTAGAGTCAGTAGGTAACCCAATAGTATCAGTGATACCACCGTTTAGGCCTTCTTCTGAAACGCTAACTGATTGGTTTTTGATTACAGGTGCAACTTCATTATCGAGTATAAAACCTGTGCCAGTGTCTCTGCCAATAGTAATCGTATAATTTTCAGTATTTTCTACAAGAACGTCATCTAATGTCGGAACGATAACTTTAAAGTAATATACGCCTTTAGGCACGACAATAGATTGTCCATCGGCGCTCAATGTGACGCCATTAGTAAACGAAATGTCTGATTTTTTAACGTCACTACTATTAGGGAGGTTTATTGAGTATGTTACGTCTACATCAGAAGAACCAGTAAGTAAAACGCTATACTCTAAGGTCCCACCCTCAATTACCGAACGAGCATTGGCAACATTTACAGTTGGTTTATCAGCAGCGTCTTCGTTTATAGAACCCGACGCGCTAACACCGTGCTGACCGTGATTAATGATTACATCCTTACTAGCATCTGTTGAAGATTGGAAAGGTATCTCACTCAACTTAATCCCAAAGTCTTCAGATGTTTCGAAACGGTTGTCATTTATTGTATCTACATTAACTTTGAAATCCGTAACTTTCGCAGGAAGCGTGAATGTACCATCCACTTCATTTACCGGAATAGTCTTAATCACTCCGCCAGAAACATAAGTGACTGTAACCCCAGAAAACGGCTTACTACTGTCTGCGGCTAAATCCTCAAGGTTTGCTTTACCAACGCCATTAGAAAATTCAAACTCGACTTTCATCTCAATCGACGCTTCAGACACCTTCGATAGTTGCCCATCAAATACGGCCGTGCTTCCTTCATCAACAGCATTAGCATTCGTCAATGTAAGCGTAGGGTTATCTGTATGATCTAACTTGATTGTACCCTGACCTTTCAGATCAGAATTAGCTTCATCAATACTTGACGTTCCGCCGACCTGAGATTTTGTATCTACAATGTGTAGTCCAAAACGTTCAGTCCATTCAAATTTATCGTCTTGCACGGTTTGAACAGTTACACGAAGCTCAGTTCTTCCTGCCGGAATTTCTACATAACCGTTAACGACGTTAGCAACTTGGAATACACCGTTAGCATCTTTGTATTCGTAAGTTAGGCTATTGGTATCAATATCATCAAATTCGGTATCGTAACCATTCGTTGTCGCTTCAAATTTAACATACTGTTTTTCAGACGAAGCTTCATTTAATGTCACTTTAAAGGATGCTTTATCTCCTTCATCGACAGGCGCAGCATCATGGACTTTGATAGTTACGTCGTTGTCAGTGATGCTCGTCTCTTTGCGAGCGCCCGTCAGGTTCAGTTTCTCGAACACATCCGCGCCGCCCGACGTTTTCACGCCCGTCACTTTCACAACGAACGTTTCACTGCCTTCCGCCAGTTTGTCGTCCACCGTCACGATGTTGAACGTCGCGGTCGTGCCGTCTGCATTGACTGTCGCTTGCAGCGTCTCAACGATGTCGTCGCCTGACGCCGTTTTGTATTCGTACGCTAATGTGATCACCGTGCCCGCTGGCACTTTGTCGCTTAACGTCACCGTGTAATCGGTGCTGCTTGCGCCTTCCACGATGCTGTCTGGACCGTTTAACGTTACCGTCACTGTGTCTTCGCCCGTTGGCGCGCTTTCGTCAGTGATGCTCGTCTCTTTGCGAGCGCCCGTCAGGTTCAGTTTCTCGAACACAA
>NZ_JBGOOU010000020.1:60587-95302 GCF_041439815.1 Vibrio sp. 1F279
CGTTTAACGTTACCGTCACTGTGTCTTCGCCCGTTGGCGCGCTTTCGTCAGTGATAGTTCCGGTACCAAAATCGGATATATTTAAAGTATTGTTAGCATCCCCAACAGTACCACTCACATTGACATTTAATTTGAAGTTTTCGGCCCCTTCTAGGTAGGGGTCGTCTTGAGTTGCTACGACTACGGTAATGCCAACTGCGTTGCCTGGGATGCTCAACGTCTTACCATTTTCAACGGTGGTGCTCACCGCTTGACCTTCCACCGTGTAGCTTACGTTCAGCATTACTTTGCCGCTCGTGGCTACAAAGTCGGCGATCTCAGCGCTGTCGCTCACGTCCAAATCGAACTTGTACGTCAGGTCGGCGTCGACCGCATTCGACAGACTTACGGCAAAGCTTGCGCTTTGACCTTCAACCACTAGTGCTGCATCACCAACAGTTAGTGTAGGTTTATCGTTGTCTGTAGGTTTACCTGGGTCAACAGGGCCTGTACCGTCATCTTTGATGGTCAACTCACCCGTACCCGTACCCGTGACGCCGGTTGCACCCGTCACTTTCAGGCTCAGCTTCTCATCACCTTCGTACGTACCGTCGTCTTTAGTCGCCACTTCAACAACCAGCTTAGTTTCACCTGCTTTGACTGTGTAAGAGCCATCTGCGTTCGCCGTCACAACCTGACCTGCCGAATCTTTCACCACGATGCTCGTGATGTCCTCTGCCGTCGCTGTGCCGTAAAGGGTTTCTAGTGTAACGCTCACGTCAACTGACGCAGCTTTACTTAAGCTCACATCGAAACTCGCGGTTGAGCCTTCGTTGATAACTTTGCTGTCTTCGATGCTCACAGCTGGGCGATCATCTGGATTCACTGGCGGAGTAGGATCGGTTGGGTCAACCGGGACTGTGCCGTCATCTTTGATGGTTAGCTCACCCGTACCCGTACCCGTGACGCCGGTTGCACCCGTCACTTTCAGGCTCAGTTTCTCATCACCTTCGTATGTGCCGTCGTCTTTGGTCTCGACTTCAACGATTAACTTAGTTTCACCCGCTTTGACTGTGTAAGAGCCATCAGCGTTCGGTGTCACTACGTTACCCGCGGCATCTTTCACAACAACGCTGTTGATGTCGTCCGCTGTTGCTGTGCCGTAAAGGGTTTCTAGCGTTACGCTGACGTCGATGGATGCAGCTTTGCTTAAGCTGACATCGAAGCTCGCGGTTGAACCTTCGTTAATAACTTTGCTGTCTTCGATGCTCACACTTGGGCGATCATCTGGATTCACTGGCGGAGTAGGATCGGTTGGGTCTACAGGACCGGTGCCATCATCTTTGATGGTCAGTTCACCTGTACCCGTGCCTGTTACGCCCGTCGCGCCCGTCACTTTCAGGCTCAGTTTCTCATCGCCTTCGTACGTACCGTCGTCTTTGGTCGCGACTTCAACAACTAACTTAGTTTCACCCGCTGGCACGGTGTAAGAACCGTCAGCGTTTGGTGTCACTACGTTACCCGCGGCATCTTTCACAACAACACTTGTGATGTCGTCCGCTGTTGCAGTTCCGTATAACGTCTCTAGCGTAACGCTAACATCGCCTGACGAAGCTTTACTTAAACTTACGTCGAAAATTGCTGTTGAGCCTTCATTGATAATTTGGCTGTCTTCAATACTTACTGTTGGCTCGACTTCAACTGAGCGGAATAGATCAAGCAAACTCAAGCTTTGAGTTCGGGACAAACCCAAGCCTTCGAAACCAGTTGTTACAAATTCGGTAACTGGGATAGTTTCGTCACCATCTCGTTCAATGGTTCCACTGCTCACTAAGCTCGATCCACTTACACCGGCAGCAGTTGCGAACTCTTCGCCTAACTCTGAAGGATCTTGCCCTTCTTCTAAAGCGGCAAAAATATTTTCAATGTCTTGGTCAAGATCGACTTCATCGCCATCTTTTCCTTGTGGCGTAAAGCGCTTAACTGAAATCTGAGATTCAGAATTTGCATTTTGGGATTCTAAAACGACATCCCCAGCTTGTAATGGCTGTCCGTCTTCTAGGACCTTGATTGTGCCATCTATCGAAATAACAATGCGTTGACCTAATGCTAATGCACCGCTCGCATTCAATACTGTCATGTCCATATAAATCCCTAAGCTCATTTTCTGTTCGCGACGTCAAAATAGTGACATCAATTCTATAATCTAGTGACAATATAACATCTAATGTCATATAATTCCTAGCTATGAATTGCATGTTTAATAACTTACAATGTAAACGAATGATAACGGTCACTGAGTGATAATTAAGATGACGAAAACTTGCATATAAGTTATTGTCTTAGGGAAAGATAACCCAAACACTCAAATCAAATTTAAGTACTCAAAATCGACTTAAATTGTACGGCGATCGGTTAACAACTTTACAACCATTTACGAATGCTCATCGGGCATTCGTTATTTTTTTGGCGGTTCATCTAAATTTGATATATTCAAGCTTAAAAGCGACAAACTTAGGTGATACTCCATTTTTGGGAGATTGAAATTGAACTGGATTAAAACGACTACATTAGGGTTGGCTATTGCACTCAGTTTACCGGCTAGCGCACAAACCTTAGAGCAAGCCGTCGCGTTTACTTTAGAAAGTAACCCTGAAATCAAAGCGGCATATAACCAGTACGTTAGTCAACGTTACCTTAACGATGCTTCTGGTGGAGCTTACCGCCCGAGTATAGATTTAGACGGTGGCATTGGTTACGAATATACGGATTTGGCTACGAATTCGAGCTCAACAGATCTAACGCGTAAAGAAGCAGCAATTACGTTGACACAACTCATTTGGGATGGCGCGAATACTTCTAACGACATTGATCGTACCGCTGCTGATGCAGAGTCTGTCCGTTATCAATTACTATCTAGCGCTCAAGATATTGCACTGCAAGTCACCAAAGTTTATCTTGATTCCGTTAAAGCTTATGAAGTGCTTACACTTTCTGAAAACAATCTCGCGACGCACAAAAATATCTATATAGATATCAAGAAACGAGTTGATTCAGGCATTGGGTCTACAGCAGACATGTCTCAGGTGGAAGCTCGTATTGCAAAAGCTCATGGTAATTTGCTGGCAGCTCAAAATAATTTATTTGATGCCCATACTCAATTCAAACGCCTTGTTGGCCAAGCCCCACTAGGCTTGGTATATCCACGTGCTGACGCAGGCTCTATTCCTTATACGATCGACGGTGCTTTGGCAAAAGCCTTTAACCAACACCCGGTTATCAAAATTGCACAAGCTGACGTAGATTCAGCGAAGTTCCAATACAAGCAGTCGAAGAGTACCAACTACCCAACTGTTTCTTTTGAAGCAGCTCAAAGGTGGCGCGATGATGCAGGTGGTACGAAAGGCAACAGCGATGAATTTTCTGCGATGCTCCGCTTAAAGTACAATCTCTATAACGGTGGAGCCGATCAAGACCGTGCCGAAAGTGCCGCTTATCAACTCAACAAAGCAAAAGACCTACGTGAGAGTACTTACCGCAATGTAGAAGAAAGCTTACGCCTTTCATGGAGCGCTCTTGACTTAACCGTTCAGCAGAAAGATTTCTTGTCGGATCACGTAGACTCGGCTTCTGACACCGTTATCTCTTATGAAAAACAATACCGAATTGGTAAGCGTACCCTTCTCGATCTACTTAACACTGAAAATGAACTCTTCGAAGCACGTAAGGGATTTTTAGACGCTAAGTACGATGTACAGTACGCAAAGTATAGAGTCATGAATGCTACAGGTAACCTATTAACAGGATTACGTGTAGAGACTCCACAAGAATGGAATGAAAAGGTAGAATATTAATGAAGCTTCTCAAAACTATACTCCCACTATGCTTCGTGGTTGCTTCTGCCAACATCATGGCTGAAACAAATGATGAATTCACTTATCGTGCTCTTCCTAGCACCACACAAAGTTATGATCTCGAAGATGATGATAATGATGGTGTTATCAACGCTCGCGATTTATGTATAGACACACAAATAGGCGCTGAAATAGATAATGATGGCTGTGGATCGTATTTCGAGTCTAGCGAAGAAAAAGATCTTCATATTTTATTTGCCAATGACTCTGCGGAAATTAAACCTGTGTTTCTGAGCCAAATTCGTCAAATGGCTGCGTTTCTAAAGCGTTACGAAAACACAAGTATTCAATTGCAAGGTTATGCTAGTAAAGTAGGTAATGCTGAACACAACCTGAAACTATCAGAAAAGCGAGCGGACAATGTAAGGCGTGCACTTATCAGTAATGGAATTCCACCGTCTAGAGCCTATACAGTAGGTTACGGTGATGTCGGCTTCCGTGACAATGACACCGAAACCAATCATGCACTGAACAGAAAAGTTGTAGCTTCTGTTGTCGGATTCAAAGGCAACATCAAAGAAGAGTGGCATATATTTACTAAGATCGGTAAATAGACTCTACCGCACTCAAACCATACTGAAACGTTTGGTAAGCGTTTCAGTATCCTTATAATTCCTTGATCGCCATATACCTACCCCTTGTATAATGTTAATCTTGTCTTGTTATCAACATAGAGAAATTATTCATGAGCAAACTAACCGCTGATACTCAAGCAAATCTAGAACTTTTCGTTTCTGAAACACAAGAAACTAAACTGGTATGGGGCCTTCGCAACGAAGAAGGTTGGCTAGCATGTGACTCAAGTGAATTCGAAAACAGTGAAGTGATGCCGTTCTGGTCTTCAAAAGAGGATGCTCAGACTCACAACGTTGAAGAGTGGGCAGACTTCGAAGTATTAGAAATCCCACTAGATATCTTTGTAGAAGATTGGTTACTGACCCTAGCTGAAGATGGTGTTCTTGTTGGTACTAACTGGAATGCAACATTGGAAGGCAAAGAACTTGAGCCTTCTGATCTAGCGAAATTATACATCTAGCTTCCAAGATCGGTCGTACAATAGCGTACGACCGGTTACCCATGATAAGCCATTGAGAATTAGAGATTTACCTCACATAAAAAACCATCAACTCGCCAAAAAATTTGAAGCAATATCAAACTAACAATAGAATACCGTTCTTTATCTGATTGATATTATCTCGTGATTCACTTCATTTTCATTGCCTTTCTGCTTTTCATCAACCTTTATTCCTTTAGCCAAGCATCAACAGCGGATCATGAATCTTCTCCAACAATTAGCACCTCGGTATTAGATCCCCACACAACTCCAAATGCTGATTGGAACGCACTCTATCTCTCGACTCTAACTCATTCCCCTTCGCGCGCATTGAACATGCTGCAAATGCGCTACACTAGCTCAACAACCTACGGGGATAAGCTCTACCTTTCGGCACTGCTATATCAGTATATGAGCCAGCGAGAACAACCGTTTTATGGAATAGCTTCGAACGACAGTGAATACCAAGCAATAGAACAAGCGTTTATTAATGCCTTAGTAAATGATGGACAAGGTCAGTACAAAGAAGCTCAGCAAGGCTTTTTGTCCATATTAGTAAAAATGCAATCAATCAACGATGTTACAGGTAGAGCATTATTAAAATACCAATTATGTCGTTCTCTCAATGAGCAAGCTAAATATCATCAAGCGAACTATTATTGTTCTGCACTTCAGTCGGATTTGCATGACATTGCTGACCCTGTATTACCAAAATTTGGCACTTATCGAGTGATCGCTAACAATCACCATTTCCGCAGCGACTATCAAGCCGCACTAGATACTTACCTATCACTGATGAGCGTGTTCCCACAAGGACACGATATTTCGGGGATCTATAACGATGTGGGTAATTTGCTCAAAGAGTTAAAGCAATATGATAAATCGGCAGAGTACCTCATAGAAGCACTCGCTCTGAGATCGGATGCTTCTGATTTGATGAAAGCACAAGTTCATCATAGCCTTGCAGATCTTTACCTTAATCAAGGACAAAGTGACCTAGCAATTAATCACTTTCAAAAAGCAAAAGCACTGTTGACTACATCATCTCATAGCTACGGTATTGCGCTAACAACTCTTGGTTTAGGAAAAGCATACACGCAGGCGAAGAACTATGATTTGGCGAGAGACTACTTAGTAGAGTCTCTATCGGCTTCAAGCAAGCTAAACAACGATGTCATTCGAATCAACGCTTTCTTGGCAATCAGCGATATGTTCGAAGACCAAAAACTTAAAACGGAAGCGCTCAATTATGCACAACAAGCTTTGGAGCTATCCGAACAAGTCACAAGACACAAATACACAGCTCAAGCACTACTTCAACTTTCTGATATTTATCAAACTCTCAGCGATTACAAGCAAGCTTTCTATTTCTATCAGCGATACTCATTAATACAGTTCGAAACCCGAGATATAGATAACAGGTTGGCTTTTGAAGCACTAGATCTAGCTCATGCTAGGTACGAAAAAGAACTAGAGAGTTCTTTCCTGAGACATCAAGCAAATTTAGACCGACTTCAAATCGAAAAGATG
This sequence comes from Vibrio sp. 1F279, assembly GCF_041439815.1. Classification (NCBI taxonomy): domain Bacteria; kingdom Pseudomonadati; phylum Pseudomonadota; class Gammaproteobacteria; order Vibrionales; family Vibrionaceae; genus Vibrio; species Vibrio sp. 1F279. Next base: position 67,065 of record NZ_JBGOOU010000020.1, read on the forward strand.
GAACATCAAAGGATGGTGTATAACATCATTGTTATTCTATTGCTGTGTGCGGCTAGCTTTATGATCTTCACAAACAAAGCCATTCGTGCGAAAGCAGCAATCGATGCCATGACAAAGGCGTATAGTCGCACCGAGATAATACGAAGAGTCAAGCGTATCAAAGCCTGTAAAGGAACAGAAAAACAACATGTTCTCGTTTTACTCGATCTAGATAAATTCAAGAAAATTAATGACCAATATGGCCACCCTACTGGTGATAGAGCGCTCGTTCATATAAGTCAGCAAATAAGACAACATTTAATTAAAGGTGAGCTGTTCGGGCGTTTAGGCGGCGAAGAATTTCTGATCGTGCTTACTGATACAAAACCAGCTGAAGTACAAGAGCGTGTAGAGGAGTTACATTATGCCATTTCGAGTGCGGTCTTCTTATCAGAAAACAAAAAGCCACTTAATGTAACCGCGAGTTTTGCTTATCTAGCAACCTCAAACGCATTAAGTGACTTTGATGACTTGTACTCGGTTCTTGACCAAGCACTTTATCAAGCGAAGAGTAATGGCCGAAATTGCATCATCGATGCTTATAACGAACCTATTGACTCATGAGGTTATTTATTCTCACCCTGCTTGCGAACCAATTCAGCCATAATACCTTGGCGATCACCTAGGTAATCGCTAAGGCCTATTTTGCGTAGTTCACACGCTGGACAGTCGCCGCAGCCATCGCCGATAATACCGTTGTAGCAGGTCAGTGTTTTGTTTCTAACAAGTTCGAGTGCTGAATACTGATCTGCCAACGCCCATGTTTCAGCTTTGTTGAGCCACATTAACGGTGTTTTAATATCAAGCTGCTTATCCATACCTTGTACAAGTGCAGAGTTCATCGCCTTCACAAAGTCATTACGACAATCAGGGTAGCCCGAAAAATCTGTTTCACACACACCCGTGATTACGGCATTTGCACCGATTTGGTAAGCATAAATACCCGCCAAAGTTAAGAACAGAATATTACGACCGGGAACGAAAGAATTCGGTAGCCCATTCTCTTGTAGTTCATGAGAGACGGGAATATCGTCACGAGTAAGAGAGCTAATAGCCAGTTCATTCAACAGAGTCACATCCATTACTTTGTGCGCTTTCACACCAAGTTCTTTCGACAATGACTCAGCAACTTCGATCTCGAGTCTATGGCGCTGACCATAATCAAACGTAATCGCATGAACCTCATCATACTCTTTTAATGCTTGAACAAGACACGTTGTTGAGTCTTGACCACCACTGAATACTACAACTGCTTTTTTCATCTTAAATCCTTACGAGAATCTTCTACTAGCGGCTTATATAGGCCAGTAAACAAATACAACCTATGCGATGCTCAAATATTTGTGAGTTTGGATTGATAAGCGCCAATTGCGCTCAATGCAGGTATCAATACAAAGCTGAGTTGCGCGTTCTTTTTGGCTAATCGGCTGAAGCGCAATGACTGTATTTTCAGGGACATCGGCTCTAGCAATAAGAACATCTAGTTGCTCGATGTCTTTACCTGTACCAACAGGGTGTTTGATTTCATTCGCACGAACGAGTGCGCTATCAAGGATATCCAACTTGGCTTTCATTGCGACTTTTGGTGACACCGTAACCCAGGTGTCTGGTGTGGCTTTTACTTCCGATGTTCCGCTGGTCTCAATCTGACAACGACAACCGTGCTGCTCAAATGCTTCAGTAAGAGGGACAAGATCATAGATGCACGGCTCACCACCGGTAATCACAATGTGCTTCGCGGTGTAACCTTGCTTGATATATTCATTCACGATTCCCTGCGCATCAATTGCAGTCCAAGTCGGTGAATCCTCTGTCTTAACCATAATATCGCCAAGGCTGGTTTCATCTTCCGGCAACGCTTCCCAAGTCTGTTTGGTATCACACCAAGAACAGCCTACAGGGCAAATTTGCAGTCGAACAAAAACAGCGGGAACGCCGGTAAATACGCCCTCACCCTGGATGGTTTCAAACATTTCATTAATCTTGTACAACTTTCCCTCAGCTCAATCATTTGATGAAATTAATCAACCGCAGACCTTAAAGCACTTGCCCCTTTTGGTCAAACAAATGAGTACTGATAAATGAGTTGATCAAAGCCCTAGCCTGAACTTTCAAGTTCCCTTATCCTTTCGCCCATTAGATTTCGTTAGCTTTTAATTTTTTACTAAGGAACAACATGTACAAACTGATTGCTCTTGATATGGATGGCACATTGCTCAACAGTGATAAAATAATTTCTCAAGAGAACAAAGACGCGATATCCAGAGCACGCGCTGCAGGTGTGAAAGTGGTTCTGGCTTCTGGTCGTCCTTTAGAAGGCATGCAGAGTAAGTTAGACGAGCTTTCAATCAACGGCGAAGATGACTTTGTGCTCTTCTACAATGGCTCTATGGTTCAGAATGTATCGACAAAAGAGATCATTCACAGTGAGATTAGCAATGGTAAAGCCGCGAAACAGATTGCTGCATTAGCACAAGAGCTAGGTGGTTATGTGCATGCCTTCAGCAAGGTTCATGGCCTAATAACACCTGAAAACAATGAGTACACCGCTATTGAAGCGCGTATTAACGGCTTAGAGATTACCGAGTTTGACTTTTCTCAACTAGAAGACGACCATGAAATTATCAAAACAATGATTGTCGCAGAACCAAGCAAGCTGACCGAAATCATCGGCAAGTTGCCACAAGAGCTTAAGACTCAGTTTACTATCGTGCAAAGTGCACCATTCTTCTTAGAGTTCTTAAACCCAAATTCAAACAAGGGTGTCGGCATTGAAGCAATCGCTAAACACTTGGGTATTACAGCAGAAGAAGTAATCTGCATGGGTGACGCTGAAAACGATCATCATATGCTTGAATACGCTGGCCTTGGCATTGCAATGGAAAACGCAATGGAAGAAACCAAGAAACTAGCGGATCACATCACAGCGAGCAACGACGACCATGGTGTAGCGGTCGCTATTGAGAAATTTATCTTCAACTCATAAACGCTCAGCAGCTATAGTGAGAATTACTTTTTGCTTGTTGCACAAATGACAAAGGCTGTGCACTGCACAGCCTTTTTTGATTTTATATTAGTCGGTTCGCCTACTCTCTTTTCCATGGCAGACGAAACGCCACTACACCAAATAGAATCAAGATTGGGAAACGTAAGGTCTCAACGATAAATGAAGCGATGCCACTGAATGAGACGAAACTTCCTGCCCAGCTAATCAGCAGATTTCCCGCTAACAACATCGCCATCACTCCAAATACAATCTTGAATGAGAACTGGCCGACCAAAGGCTTCGAATCCGTTAACGTTACTAAGCATGCAATCGTCATCAAAATTGCCACCCAGAAAGAGAATGTTGGCAGTGGCCATATCACCGTGAGAACAATCGACAGTAAGCACAATGCCCACCAGACACCTTTAGAGCTTAATAAGGCACTAATATCAACATCAGGTTTCGCATCTAATCTCACGATGTGCCAAGTCGTTAACGCGCCCAATACGCCTCCCATTAAGACATCACTAAAGAACGCACTGCCTGAATAAGACGCAAATAGCATAATCCACAGTAGGCCCGCGAGCACTATCAAAATCGATTTTTGCTCCAAGAGGCGCTTTAGTTTCCAAAAGACTAACAAGGTTAAACTCACCCATAAGCCAGCCAATAAACTTGGAAAGCTATACCCACTGCTCATCACTAGTTTCAATGTTGGCAAGTAAGCATGCGGACGTGGAAAACCAAACCCTTGGTGGGCGATTAAAGTGAGCAGTGTCACCGAAATCAAAGTGAAGCCAAACTTTAACGCGAAGTTACGGCCAAAATGCCAAGCAATTAGCGGCAATATCACGATGAAAACCCAAGGCTTCGCTAACGAGTCAGTTAAAAGTACAGTATTCGCAAACAAGCTTGGCATCTTATCGAACACGTTTTGAAGCGACACAATCCAATTTAGTTCAACTTGATGGACTTGGGGTGCCGCGCCCACCAGCTCAGTCACATACGTCACAGGTTGATCTGTCGCAGATAAAAACAGCTCGTTAATCTCAGACCACTGTTCTGGGTAGCGGTATTGGTGATCTTGCAATTCAGTAGGAGGAAGTAACATCGCACGGCTGACTTCCACGCCGTAATGAGGCGCAAACCAAATCGGCAACTCAAAGCCACCTAATTCATTCCGAGCCTTGTAGCTGATCACTTCAGAGTCAGAAATACAATCAAACACGACGGCACTGTCGGTATAACCCAGTACATCACCGACCGTTACCGACAAACCCGCCTCTTCCCACGTTTCACGTTGCGCCGCGACTGCTGGCGGCTCACCTGAAACAACAGTGCCTCCCGGTAGAGACAATTGACCTGCGATCAACTCATCAACCAACACGATTTGGTTATCAGCACGTACTACACACAAAGCGCCCGCGATATGATCGGGCAAAGTGTTGCTTGCCCAAGCGGAAGTAGTACTCAAAAGAGATAATATGAAAACTAATAAATATCGAATAGCCAACGAGTTTACCTAAAAATAAGAGAAAAAGTTAAAGACTGCTCTAGTGTAATCAAACACGCACAAAATCGCTGCCTACGTTTTGTGCAAAGCCTTCCTCATCCATTGAATGTGAGGAGTAAACCCCATTTTTTGATAGAAGTCCTTGGCAGGTGAATTAAAGTCCCAAACCTCTACAAAGACTTGTTCAACCCCATAATCATCAAAAGTCGCTTCAACTTTGCTAAACAACTTTTCAGCAATCGATTCTTTTCGATAATCAGGCAAGACAAACAGTTCATCGACACTCCCCATCGGCACCGGTTTACTCACCGTTGAGATAAGCTCACAAAAATGTCCGGAGATAAAGCCAACAATGAGCTCACCTTTTAATGCCACATAAACTAAGCATTCAGGATCATCCAAGTAACGTGCAATGCTTTTTTCCTGCTCAATCTCTTCTGCCGTTTTAAAGTGCTCTGGGCTAGCAAGGTGGTGGTGATGGTGGAGATCGAACATTAACTCGTTAAGTTGTTCCAAATCCGTGTGCTTTGCAGCCCTTAAGATGACATTCATGACTATTGCGCTTCTCAAACCAAATTAATATCTAAACTGAGTCTAGTTTACTTGGCGTGAGTATCTATACAAGTTATTGAATTAATTCATTGTTTGAAGTGCGTATTTTAGATACAAAAACGGCCACATTACGTGGCCATTCTGTTTGAATGATTTTCAATTAAACGAATATCTAGGCTCTAGCTTTAGTTGTAGCTTTTGCTGTAGCGGTAGCTTTATGCACCGTTGTCCTCTTTCTCTTCTTTGAGTTCAGCAAGCTGTTGTTCTAGTTCAATAAGCTTAATTTCAGCCTCTACTTCAGCAACTCGCTTTTCTGCATCGGTGCGATTGTCTTGCGCTAGACCATCGGCAATAACTTGGGTTCGTTGTGCGTTTCTTGCATCATCCGTATCTTTCATTGAACCAGCAACACCACCAGTCACACCACCCAATGCAGCACCCTTCGCGGCTAAGCTCGCATCTCCAGTTAGAGCGCCTGCTGTCGCTCCTAATAAAGCACCACCCACAGCACCACGATTACGTGCAGCATTCTCATTTTCGTTATCCATTGCTGGTGATGCGCAACCAGAAAGAGTCACAATCAGTGTCGCTAAAAGAAAAGGTTTAGTGAATTTCATAGGAGTCTCGCTTAGTTCTTCGTTTGGAGTAGAGCCATCTTAAGCAGAACCGTTAATGAGATAAATAAAGCCACGTTTAGACGATACATCATGTTCAGTTATGTATCATTCAACCATCGTATAAGTGCTTATTGATATATATCTTTGAGCTAGCTTTATCCTGACAAACAAAAAGGGCGACCAATAAGGTCGCCTCAATCGTTCTTCTCTATAATTCTTCTCTTTCAGATGTCGCTCTTAGCCTTTGGACCAAAAGCTTTGCATATTTTCTGCACTAGGGGGTGGCCTAACACCGCAATCTCGATAATGATTTTTATCGCCGATCCCCAGTATCTTGCCATTTTCGTCATCAATCATAGCGGCTACTTTGACACCGTCTCCCACATGACGAGTCAACACGACAATTTCACCGGCTCTTTCAGACCTTACCGCGCCTAAGATTTGATATTCGTAGCGGCCTTTCCTTGAATTAACGATCATCTTCGAGTTGATCGGGTCGGCTTCATATCCCACGCCCATATCAAAAACCGCTTGATAGAGATCGACGCCAGTCTTGGACACACACTTAAATACCTTGGGGTGACTCAAAGGTTCTAACAACACTCGACTCGCTTCATCCTTTGAAATACTGGCACTAGCAGCACCACTGATCAGTAAAGCAATCAACAAAAAGTACGCTCGCATAAAAAGACCTCAATATGTGGGATTCATAATGAGGTCATAATAAACGCAATGGATAAGCGGATGAATAAAGTAGAGTTTAGGTAAACCATCACGCTGGGTTATGCATTAATAAACAAGCCGAAGGTGAGATTACCTAAACTGCGACGTCTATTTGCCGAGCTTTTCAGCTATTTCAGTTAAGCTGGTAGGGTCGTCAATCGTCGAAGGCACCACATATTGCTCGCCTTCTGCGATTTGTCGGATGGTTCTGCGTAAGATCTTACCCGAGCGCGTCTTAGGCAGTCTCTCAACCACCAAGGCTTGCTTAAAGCATGCAACCGCACCAATCTCGTTACGAACCTTACCCACTAACTCAGCTTGCAGTTCAATGCCATCGACTTTCACGCCATCTTTCAGCACAACTAAACCAAGAGGTAGCTGCCCTTTTAAGTCATCGTGAATCCCGACTACCGCACATTCTGCAATGGCTGGGTGACCACCCACGATCTCTTCCATTTCACCCGTCGACAGACGGTGTCCCGCTACGTTTATCACATCGTCGATACGGCCCATGATAAATAGATACCCATCTTCATCAAGATAGCCACCGTCCCCAGAAACATAATAGCCCGGGAACTGACTCAAATAGCCCGATTCAAACCGATCATGATTGCGCCATACCGTGGGTAAGCAACCAGGCGGCAACGGGCGTTTAAGAGCCACAAAACCTTGTTGATTAGGCTGAGCTACTTCACCGAGTTCATTGAGAATCTCCACTTGGTAACCCGGAACAGGTTTAGTGGAAGAGCCCGCTTTCACTGGTAAAGATTCTAACCCTGTTGGATTGGCGGAAATGGCCCAACCTGTTTCGGTTTGCCACCAATGATCGATAACTGGTTTATTGGTATGAGACTCAACCCAATCCAATGTTGGAGGGTCTAAACGCTCGCCAGCCATAAAAATCGACTTGAGCGATGATAAATCATACTTGGTGAGCAACTCGCCTTCGGGATCTTCTTTCTTGATTGCCCTAAACGCTGTTGGCGCAGAAAACAATACATCGACCTTGTACTCTTCACACACACGCCAGAATGCGCCGGGATCTGGCGTTCGTACTGGCTTGCCTTCAAACAAAATGGTCGTACAGCCATGAATCAATGGCGCATACACAATGTAGGAATGCCCCACTACCCAACCGACATCAGAAGCTGCCCAAAACACACCATCTTGCGGCATATCGTAAATAGTGCTCATCGAGTATTTCATCGCAACCGCATGACCACCATTATCGCGCACCACGCCTTTTGGCTTACCCGTCGTCCCTGATGTATACAAGATATATAGTGGGTCAGTCGCTAGAACAGGCACACATACGTGAGGCAAAGCATCCTCAACCGCTTGTTGCCAAAGTACATCACGTTCGTTGTTCAATTCGGCTAGAGACTGCTCTCTTTGGAATACCACGACTTTCTCAGGCTTCCAACGACTGTCCATGATCGCCCTGTCGACCATCGGCTTATATGGCAGAACTTTATTTATCTCGACACCGCAGGATGCAGTAATCAACACTTTCGGTTCAGCATCTTCGATACGAACGGCAAGCTCATGAGGAGCAAAACCACCAAACACCACCGAATGCACCGCGCCTAGTCGTGCACAGGCTAGCATTGCCATGGCAGCTTCAGGAATCATTGGCATGTAGATCACCACACGATCACCTTTGGTAACGCCTTGCGTGGCTAACATACCTGCGACTTTAGCCACTTGTTCACGCAATTGATTGTAAGTGTACGAGGATTGAGTTCCTGTAACTGGAGAGTCGTAAATCAGCGCGGTATTGCCACCTCGCCCATTTTCACAATGGTAATCCAGCGCGAGCCAGCAGGTGTTCATCACCCCATCAGGAAACCAACGTTCAATACCGTTATCGTCAGTTTGTAATATCGTTTTTGGTGGTTCAAACCAATCTATCGCTTGTGCTTGTGTTTCCCAGAACGAATTGGGGTCTTCCCTAGCCCATTGATACTCGGTGATATAGTCTGTTTTTCTGTTCATTCGATTCGTAGCAGACATAGTGCCTCCTCCATGATTTATCCATTAGTCCAAGCGCCTAGCTTTTGGCAGTAGCACTTGATTGCACTCTTTTCTCAGCGTTGTGCTCGTGAACATTTAACCGTTCACGACAATCGCTTTACTTAGGAAAAGGCACTCGAATGGCACCTTCCATGATCACTCGGGCACTACGACTCATAATTGCCCGTTCTATTTTCCACCCGCTTTCCGTCTGAATAGCTTTAGCACCCACTTTTAAGGTTCCTGATGGATGACCAAAGGTAACAAAATCTCGGGAACCCTCACCGACTGCCAAGTTCACTAACGTACCTGGCACACTCGCCGCTGAAGCAATGGCGACCGCTGCCGTACCCATCATGGCGTGATGCAGTTGTCCCATAGACAAAGCACGCACCAGAAGGTCAGTATCTTCGACAGCAACCGATTTACCACTGGAGGCTTGGTACGCTTGAGGCTTAGCAACAAACGCGACTTTAGGTGTATGTTGACGTGATTCAGCTTGTTCTAAAGAATCGATAAGACCCATCGCTACTGCACCATGTGCTCGTATGGATTCAAACAGAGCCAAGGCTTTGGTATCACTATTGATATCTGATTGAAGTTCAGTGCCTTGGTAACCAACCGATTCAGCATCAACAAAAATGGTGGGTATCCCAGCATTAATGTATGTCGCTTTGATGCAACCCAGATCGGGAACATCTAAAAAATCGACAACATTCCCTGTTGGGAACATAGAGCCACTCGCATCGGCGGGGTCTAGAAAATCAACTTGGATCTCAGCGGCGGGGAAAGTGACACCATCGAGTTCAAAATCACCTAACTCTTGTACTTCACCTTTAACGATAGGCACGTGAACAATGATGGTTTTTTCTATATTCACTTGCCACACTCGCACCTCGACCACGCCGTTTTCTGGAATACGATTCGAATTAACCAATCCACCATGAATAGCAAATGGGCCCACTGCAGCAGACAAATTACCGCAGTTACCGCTCCAATCAACGAACGGCTTATCTATCGCAACTTGACCGAAGAGATAATCAACATCGTGATCAGCTTTGCTGCTCTTCGAAACAATCACAGTTTTGCTGGTACTCGAAGTTGCACCACCCATACCATCTGTTTGTTTACCATAAGGATCTGGACTGCCAATTACTCTCAGCAACAACTTATCTCTCGACTCTCCAGCAACTTGCGCTGATTCAGGCAAATCACTTAGGTTGAAGAAAATGCCTTTGCTCGTCCCGCCTCGCATATAGGTCGCAGGCACTTTTATCTGTTTGATGTTCATAACTAGCTCCTACTGGGCGAGAAAGTCTTTAGCGAAACGTTGCAATACGCCACCAGCGCTGTACACATTCACTTCGTCAGCGGTGTCTAATCGACAGGTTACTGGCACATCAAGCTTTTCACCGTTTTTACGAGTGATCACTAGAGCCAAATCAGAACCCGCTTCAATATCGCCGTAAACATCGTAAAGCTCGGTGCCATCGAGTTGTAAGGTATTGCGATTGGTCCCCGCTTTGAATTGCAGAGGCAGAACACCCATGCCAACCAAGTTGGTTCTGTGAATTCGTTCAAACCCTTCAGCAACAATCACTTCAACACCCGCTAGACGTACACCTTTGGCTGCCCAGTCACGTGATGAACCTTGTCCATAATCGGCACCAGCAACGACAATCAAGGGTTGTTTACGATTCATGTAGGTTTCAATCGCTTCCCACATTCGCGTAACTTGACCTTCAGGTTCAACTCTTGCTAATGAACCTTGCACGACTTCTCCAGCGTCCTTCACCATTTCGTTAAACAGCTTAGGGTTGGCGAATGTTGCTCGTTGCGCGGTTAAGTGATCGCCTCGATGGGTCGCGTAAGAGTTAAAGTCCTCTTCGGGCACTTCCATTTTGGTGAGGTATTCCCCCGCAGCGCTCGAAGCGAGAATCGCATTTGAAGGGGATAAGTGATCTGTGGTGATGTTGTCACCCAGAATCGCTAAAGGTCTCATACCAGATAGGCTTCGTTCTCCCGCAAGAGCACCTTCCCAATAAGGTGGTCTGCGAATATAGGTACTTTGAGGTCGCCAGTCATAAAGCGGTTCAGTCGTCACCTGTTCCTCGTCTGGCTGGAACATTTTCACGTAGATTTGTTGGAATTGCTGAGGCTTAACGTGCTCACCGACAACGGCATCGATCTCGGCATCACTCGGCCATAAATCACTTAAGTAGATTGGCTTACCATTGTTGTCGGTGCCTAAGCTGTCTTTCTCGATATCAAAGCGAATCGTGCCAGCCAACGCGTAAGCAACAACCAATGGCGGTGAGGCTAAAAACGCTTGTTTGGCATAAGGATGGATTCGACCATCAAAGTTTCGATTCCCCGATAACACCGCGGTTGAATACAGGTCGCGGTCGATGATCTCTTGTTGGATTTTAGGATCCAACGCCCCACTCATTCCGTTACAGGTAGTACACGCATAACCGACGATACCGAAGCCTAATTGTTCCAGCTCAGGAAGCAAACCTGCCGACTCGAGATAGAGCTTGGCAACTTTAGAACCTGGAGCAAATGACGTTTTCACCCACGGCTTACGAACTAATCCAAGCTGATTGGCTTTCTTGGCCACCAATGCTGCGGCGACCACGTTTCTTGGATTACTGGTGTTTGTACAAGAAGTAATTGCAGCAATAATCACAGCACCATCGGGCATTTGTTCATCGCTATATTTCGCCGAATGTTGTTCTTTCCACAATGATTGGCTAATGCCTTGTTTGGTAAGTTCACTGGTTGGTAAACGACGATGGGGATTGGATGGCCCTGCAAGGTTGCGCTCAACTTTAGACAAATCAAACTCAAGCACACGTTCGTACTGAGCGGAATCTAAATCATCGGCCCATAAGCCAGTTTGCTTAGCGTATAGCTCAACTAACTCAACCTGTTCAGGCTCGCGTCCTGTCAGCTTTAGGTATTGTATGGTCTGTTCATCGATATAGAACATACCTGCTGTCGCGCCGTATTCTGGTGTCATATTCGATATAGTGGCGCGGTCGCCAATAGTCAGTGCACGAGCACCTTCACCAAAGAACTCTAAGTAACTAGAAACCACTTTTTCATTTCGAAGGAACTCAGTAATCGCAAGCACAATATCCGTTGCGGTTATCCCTTCTTGTCGTTGACCCGTCAGTTTAACGCCCACGATGTCTGGCAAACGCATCATAGACGGACGACCGAGCATCACAGTCTCAGCTTCCAAACCACCTACACCTATTGCAATAACACCCAGAGCATCAACATGAGGAGTATGACTGTCGGTGCCGACACAAGTATCAGGGAAAGCGATACCTTCTTTGGATTGAATAACCGGAGACATTTTCTCCAAGTTAATCTGGTGCATGATCCCGTTCCCCGCAGGAATCACACTCACGTTCTTAAACGCGGTTTTACACCATTCTATAAAGTGAAAACGGTCTTCGTTTCTGCGATCTTCAATCGCTCGGTTTTTATCAAACGCTTCGCTATCAAAACCCGCGTGTTCCACTGCCAGCGAATGGTCAACAATCAATTGAGTTTCGACAACGGGATTCACCTTGGCAGGGTCTCCGCCTTGGTCGGCAATCGCGTCTCTTAATCCAGCCAAATCAACCAAAGCTGTTTGACCTAGAATGTCATGACACACCACGCGCGCAGGATACCAAGGAAAATCTAAGTCGCTCTTGCGTTCAATGATCTGTTTTAAGCTGTCTTCAAGGGTTTCAGGATCACAGCGTCTTACTAATTGCTCTGCTAATACTCTCGACGTATAAGGCAAGGTTTTGTAAGCACCTGGGGATATTGCTTCTACCGCTTCGCAAGCGTCGAAATATTCTAAGCCCGTTCCCGGTAGAACCTTTCGATACTTGTTTTCATCAAGCTCTTGGTTTCTTTCAAGTTTTACATCAGACATACATCCACCATTATCTGTCAAATTCTATTCGTTGGTTCTCGAGGCCTTATCACATGAAGAGAAAGTCACCTCGAGATATAAGTCGGCTCGATATAGAGGACTAACGTAAATGGATTGGTAGCCAGTCTTGATGCTCTGGCCCGGTGTAGTCTGCACTTGGACGAATAATTCGATTGTTTTCTCTTTGCTCGAATACGTGTGCCGTCCAACCAGTAAGGCGGCTCATCACGAAGATAGGAGTAAACAGTTTGGTTGGGATGTCCATGAAGTGATATGCCGATGCGTGGAAGAAGTCAGCATTACAGAACAGCCCTTTCTCGCGCTTCATTACAGCTTCAACACGCTCAGAAACGGCATAAAGCTGTTTATCTCCCACCTCTTGAGCAAGCTCTTTTGACCAACGCTTGATTAGAGCATTTCGTGGATCGCTTTCACGATAAATGGCATGACCGAAGCCCATGATCTTATCTTTGTTAGCAAGCATATTCATGATGTTCGTTTCCGCTTCATCGGCGGTTTGCCAATCTTGGATCATTTCCATCGCCGCTTCATTCGCACCGCCATGCAAAGGGCCTCTCAACGTACCAATCGCTGCGGTGACGCACGAATGGATATCCGACAGCGTTGATGCACACACACGAGCGGCAAAAGTCGAAGCATTAAACTCATGTTCCGCGTAAAGGGTTAGCGAGCAGTGCATCACCTTCTTGTGAAGTTCACTCGGTGCTTTATCCGTTAGCATTTTCAAGAAGTAGCCACCCAAACATGCTTCACTTTGATCTTCAGTATCAATGCGCACGCCATCATGGCTAAAGCGATACCAGTAACAAATAATCGCAGGAAAAAGTGCAAGCATACGTTCTGTTGCTGATAGTTGCTCAGAGAAGTCCGATTCTTGCTCTAAGTTACCCAACATTGAACAGCCCGTTCTCATCACATCCATTGGATGAGCGTCAGCAGGGATAAGCTCTAATGCTACTTTCAAAGGTTGAGGCAAGCCGCGCAGACCAACCAACAATGTTTTGTAATCATCAAGCTCTTTTTCACTGGGTAAATGACCTCTTAGTAGCAGATGCGCCACTTCTTCGAACTGAGCATGATTAGCAAGGTCGGTAATATCATAACCACGGTAGGTTAAACCAGTTCCTGATTTTCCTACCGTACATAGCGCCGTGGTTCCCGCACTCTGGCCACGTAGACCAGCACCACCGATTGCAGGTGTGCTGGCTGTTTTTTCGCTTTGTTGTTGGTTTTCTGTAGAAGCCTTTTCGACAGTTGCTTTATCACTCAAAGATACAGACATGTTGAACTCCTTTTCTGTGTTAGCCGCCTGCACTCTTTGGTGCTGCCTGTTTATATGTCCGATGATCTTTATCATCGGTACTGGATATGGCGACTAACCATTTCACGTTATTGGATTAAGTTGATTTTTGATTAATTGAAACTGGTTTACCCTTCGCTTGAAAACAACTGATCAAGCTTGTTCTCGTAGTCGTGGTAATTCAGGTGTTCGTAAAGCTCTTTACGGGTTTGCATTGAATCCAACAGAGCTTCTTGATTGCCTTCAACTAACAAGTGCTTGTAAACATTCTCCGCCGCTTTGTTCATCGCACGGAACGCACTCAATGGATAAAGCACCATGTCGACACTTGATTGGGCTAACTCGTTACAGTTGTAGAGTGGTGTTTGGCCAAACTCAGTTATGTTAGCCAAGATAGGCACGTGCTTACCCGTTGCTGATTTCAGCGCTGCCGAGAACTTCACGTACTGGTCGAGCTGATTCATCGCCTCAGGGAAAATCATGTCCGCGCCCGCTTCAACACAAGCTATCGCTCGTTCAATCGCACTATCAATGCCTTCAACCGCCAATGCATCGGTACGAGCCATAATCACAAAGCTGTCATCGGTTCTGGCATCGGTTGCCGCTTTGACTCTATCGACCATCTCTTGTTGGCTCACAATCGCTTTATTTGGCCGATGACCACAGCGTTTCTGAGCGACTTGATCTTCCATGTGAATTGCTGCTGCGCCTGCCTTCTCCATAGCGCGAATCGTACGTGCAATATTGAATGCGCCACCAAATCCCGTATCGATATCCACCAGCAATGGCAGATCACACGCGTTGGTAATACGTTCAACATCCACCAACACATCGTTCAATGTCGTAATACCTAAATCAGGCAAACCATAAGACGCATTGGCGATACCTCCACCCGACAAATAGATCGCCTGATGCCCTAAGTTCTTTGCCATCATCGCGCAATACGGATTCACCGTACCGACGATCTGCAATGGGTCGTTGTCTTGCACAGCTTGTCGGAACTTAGCTCCTGCTGATAACTTCATAATGACGCTCCCTGTTAATTGTTTATTTCTAGCTAATCTTTAAGACTTACGGCTTTTGGTTATCGCCAGCACTGATCCGCTGACAGATTCCAATGGCCGCTTAATCAAGATCTTTGGATTGAATTTGTTGCTCTATAAGCAATCGGCTACCCGAGATGTGTCGTCGCATTAGCATTTCTGCTAGCTCTTCATCACGGTTACGAATTGCTTGTAGGATATATTTATGTTCATCGAGCGCCTCTTTTGGTCGAGACTGAGCCCTAGGCGATTGATAGCGATACATGCGTAATAGGTGATAAAGCTCATCACACAGCAGCGAAATGAGTTTGCTGTTACGACTCGCTTTGATAATGCGGTAATGGAAATCAAAATCCCCATGTTGATGAAAGTAAGAAGAACCTTCGACTTCATCGATGTGCTTTGAGTGTGTCGACAATAATCCTTCAAGCCCGATAAGCTCTTCTTGCGTGATATGTCGCGCTGCTAAGCGAGCCGCCATGCCTTCCAATGCCTCTCGCACCGCGTAAAGCTCTAGCAGTTTGTCTGCCGAAAAAGTAATAACTCGAGCGCCGACATGTGGAATACGTTCTATCAGGCCAAGTCCTTCAACACGCATTATCGCTTCACGTAATGGACCTCGGCTTACCTCAAAGCGTTTAGCCAATTCAGGTTCCGAGATCTTACTGCCCGGAGCTAATTCACCGTTAACAATCGCCTCAACGAGGTACTCAGTCAGATTTTCCGACTTGGTGTTTTCTTTGTCGCTCACACGTGTTTTCGTGTTTGCACTTAAGGTGAGGTCTTTTATCGCAGTATTCATATTCACGCTGCTCACTTCTGATTGCCGACCCTAACTGTCAACAATTTCATAACATGAACATAAAATACACGATCAAATTGTCGACAATCAAGCAGATTGTCGACAATTTAGACTAAGGTAGTATTTTTATATACGATAAAAACTCATCCAAAAGGACACTGAAAACAACTTAAATACTTGTTATTTATTAATTTAAACAGGACAACAACAACCAGCCCGATACCTACTCTAAAGTCATTTAAAATCGATGTGTCGACAACTTATAGCCGAACTGGTCAAAAGCAGCCCCGTTTGTGCCTATCCACCAGCTCACCGATAAACAGATATAAAAAAGGCGCACTCATGTGCGCCTTTCATTCATCGAACCCGTTCTAACAAGCCAACCTTTAATCAAGCTATCTGACGAGTGACTTCGAGGTATTTGCTGATATCGACAAAATCAATCTGTTCTGGTTTGAGATACTCTTCTGCATAACGCAGGTGAGTACCGCTGGTTAAGAACAATCTAAACAGTTCGATATCAAGATGCTCGTCCAACGCCATTTTATACATGATGTCTACAGCAACACTGATTGGTTTCGCCTTCTTATAAGGCCTATCCGCAGCAGTTAACGCCTCAAAAATATCTGAGATCACCAGAATACGTTCTGGGATTGAAAGGTCATCACCTGTCAGCTTCCTTGGATAGCCTGTGCCTTTAAGGGTTTCATGGTGAGTCGACGCATAACGAGGCACACGGCTTAGCTCTTTCGGGAATGGCAGATTCTCAAGCATCTTAATCGTGCCAAGCATGTGCTCGTTTATCTTGAACCTATCTTCAGCGGTCAACGTGCCGCGTGCAATACTCAGATTGTAGACTTCACCTAGGTTGTATAAGTGCTCAGGTACATCCATTTTAATTTGATGTTTCGGGTCAAACTCTAACGGCCTATCTCTTTTCACTATATGCTCTGCTTTATCACTTAACAGTGGCTCTGTCGCAGGTAAACTTGCACTCGGTTCTCGGTTCAACGCTTCTATCGGTGATAAACCAAGTTGATCATCAAAGTTACGCGTCCAAGTTGTCTCAGCTATCGAACGAATACGAGTGACTTTGTCTTCACTCATGAATTCACCACCAACGTTCGATGTCGCGATAAAAGCAAAGTTATCTTGTAGCTGCTGTTTGGAGGCCGCAAGCTCATCGGTTATCTGCTGCGTTGATAGCGTGCCTTCAAGTTGCTTTCTCAAAGCAGTGATTTCCGCATCACGCCAAAGTACTTCAAATCGAGTTCTCACCTCGTGAATTCGGTTGTAGTTCGCTTCTAGCTTCGTACCTTTATCGACGATGTGTTCAGGTGTCGTGATCTTGCCACAATCGTGAAGCCAAGCCGCAATTCTGAACTCACGACGTTCATCATCATTTTTAAACTCAAAATCTTTGAAATGATCGGACTGTGATTTCTCAGCCGCGTCAGCCAACATCAAGCCTAGTTCTGGTACACGATTACAGTGCCCTGCCGTATAAGCGGATTTATCATCGATAGCTTGGGCTATAAGCTTGATAAACGACTCCACAAACGCCTCTTGTGTCTGTTCATGTTGTTTAATCTCTGCCGCCATGCCTTTCACTGCCACAGACAGTTCCCACACCTCTTTGATTCGCGTATTAAGCACAGACACATTGTCGTAATCACGCTGCCTAATTTTTTGCGTTTCAGCTTTGAGTTGACGGATCGGTCGAACAATAGGCGCACCAAAGATCCAAGCTACTGGCAAGGTTAGGCTCATAAGAAGCACCGTCACACCAATAGACGTCGCAACTCGTTTGTTTACCGCGCTGTAGATTTCCGCTTCAGGTATCGCAACGGCAAAATATTCAGAGTAGTGCTCGCCCGTTTCAATCTTTTTTAGATAAAGACGCTTAGGTTCTCCATTGAGCACAATCTTAACCATTTCGCCTTCGGTAGTAGCCGTCGCAGTACGTTCATAGAGTTCAGTGTAAGGAATGGTTGTGCCTGTATTGAGAGCATGATGATGGAGCCATTTTTGTGACAACACTGCTTTCTGCTCATCAGTGAGTGCGCGAATGGCTTGATTTAGGATTGGTAATAGCTGCTGATGTTTGTTCTGCAACACAATGTGGAATTGGTTTGGGTAATTAGCTTTGAGATCCAACAGCACTTCATTAACTTTCAATCTTGCATGGAAAAATTTGTCCAAAGAGAATTCCAACACAGGCTTAGCGTCGAGTACTGCAAAGCTCTCACCACGATCAACAGCATCAAATGCCAATTCCATACTTGGAAACTCAACAAGCTCAATATTTGGGAAGTCTTTTCTGAGTTGAGGAATAACCGACCACCCAGATAAAATCGCCACCTTTTTGCCGCTGAGATCTCCATAGTTTGAGATCGTCTGTGCGTTTTCTCGCGTTACAACAGAGAAAGGCAACTCGTAGATAGAATCCGTGTATAAGCCTTTTACTCCGTTGCTTTCGTAATTCTGAATAGAGTGCAAACCATCGATGCTTCCCTCATGAAACTTGCCTGTTAGCTCTGCCCACGAAAAGCCATTAACAAACTCGAACTTAACACCACTCATTTCACTGATCATTTTCAGAAGATCAATCGCATAACCGTGTGGTTGTCCAGATACCGCGAAATCCATTGGCCCCCAATCGCTTTGATTAGAGAGTAATAAAGGAGGCGTGTTCTCAATGACGGCTTGTTGCTGAGCAGTCCAATCGATTTTATTTGTTTGAGGAAGTGCATGTTTCGTTTCAGTGTCGCGATTAGACGCAATAATATTGCCCGATTTAGAGTACAGAAAGGACTCAACTTGACTGTCTTCATCTAAACCTAACGCGCTCGCAGATAACTTACTCGCTAACGAAGACAACACGATATCAATGCCGATTACATGTTGCGTGTCACCAACGGCCTTTGATTCAAAAGCCAAGGAATAAGTTTGTCCCGTGATCTGAAGATGCTGGAAAAGATAAGGCTGTGTTTTCTCAACCGTCTCAGTATTCGCGGAGACATACCAAGGCCGTGTCGTAGGAAAGTAATTGCTCGGCTCAGTCTTTGAGTCTCTGAGGTTAAACTCAAGGTCGTAATACTTAGTCGTGCGGATACGACCTGCTTCCCTGTCGCTTATCTCGATCACCACCCAACGGTCTGAGCGATCGGCACCAATTTTTTCTCTAACAAAAGGAGAAGATTCCAGATTGATAATTTGGAAGAAGCGTTCGTTAGAAGAACCTATGTAAATACTATAAAAAAGAGGGTTATCTTTTATCGCTTCTGAGAGGATCCCACGCGACTCTTCGCGAGAAATTTGATAGCTAATAGAGCGATGTACGGAAGACAGTAATCGAGCGGTATTTATCGCGTCTGAGTCGACGTTACCGATATAGTCGCTCAAGTCCTGAGATACCATGGTCAACTTGGACAAGGTATGCTCTGTCGCCATTTTTTTACTGAAGTAATATTGAAGTGAAACCGCCACGATCGCCGTTAGCACCGTCGCAAGTAGAAACATCCCTCCAACGGTAAACCGCAACGAGATTTTTGTGTTTGCCATTATTCTATCCTTGAATAATCACTAGTTAAAAACGTAACACGCTAACAATACTTATATTATTACAACGCCCTACCGCCCCTAGCAACACATTATTCTATATATTATTCAAGTTCTCCTAACATTCTGTCCTGAATCTCAACAATCATGTCTTTAAATGATAATTAACTATATACGTCAGTAAACTAATACCATAATTAATTTAATGGTATTAGTTTTCATAAAATGGAAACACCTACGCCAATGACATCAAGGCAATAAGACCCGTCTTGAACTTTTCTAAGTCATTACGAATCCAGATTGAGTAGGCTGGCTATGTCTTTGATTACGGGATTAGCTCCTTTAATCAAAGTGGGTAACTCTCTACGTTTCGAATCGATGTATCAGATCCAGTCAGAACTAGTCAGAACTAATATAACGGTGCAACTTCACGAACAAAAACTTCCAACTGTTTTCCTATCCATGTTGTCTACCCTTCGCTATTACGACTTAAGCTTAGACAGCTACACAGAATTTAGGACAGCCTCTTACGCCCAGCGGTCAGAACGTATTAGGAGATCTAAACGTGCCGTTACGTGATGGGCTTTTCCTGCATGAATTTTGCTCAATTTACTTTTATGTAAAGCATGAGCGACTTTACTCGCATCCAAATCACTACCGGGAAGAAAGTTCATTTGGCTTCTCGCTGCTTTTAACACCTCAAGAACACCTGGAGTTTTACTCTCTAGAGATATCGGACATTCCTTAATAAACTCTCTTGACTCTTCTTTTAATAGTTCAAAAGACGAAAGAATGTTTTTTTGATGTGCCACTTTATCACTGTCAAGTGTTGTGCCTAATATCTTGGACTTTATCTTGCGTATTCCTCGGCTCAAGCTGATTCGTTTGTGTGCATTTGGCGGGGTAACATCAAGAATTTTCAAAAAATTATAAGGTGAACCATATCTAGGGATGCAAACTATATAGGCAGCTAAGATCGGGATTTTACGTATGTGTTCCGCGAAGAACTGTTCTAGCCTTTCATCACTCATTGATTGAACGTTAATTAGGTAAGTCGTACATTTTTTCTTGAATTCATTATATTCTTTTTCCATTTTCCATTTTTTGATTAGCGAGACAAAAAATTTGAAAATGGAAACAATAGCGTTAGCGATAGTTGTTACTGCTGCACCAACACCAGCACTCAGAGAGTTCACTAATATCGTCCCGCCACTTTGCAGAGTTGCAATCGAACTTGATACTGCCGCACCTTTTATTTGCTCTCTGATAGATATAATTACGTAAGAACCAACTTTGTTGGTCGCGAGCATAGTCATACCGTCAGATTTTAGGTAGTGCATTGTTTTTGTAATGGTCTTGTATGCTGACTCTAATGCGGCTTTAATATTACCAGCATGCTGTAAAACTTCGCCTAGTGTTTTTGATACAACATCGGGTAATAGAGCGAATAGTTTTTGCTTTAAATCGTTTCCAAAGTCTGTAATCGACGATAAAAATTCAGTCAACTTTTGCTTTAAAGTAGACACGATTTTCATAAACCAGTTTTGATCGCTATTCATAGCAGCGCTGCTAGCAACTGATTTAACAGCGCCTGACGCTATTTTGTAGCCGGCACTTGAATTGATTGATGACAATCCGTGAGTTCCAGCGTAATTAAGAGCCTTACCAAGTCCGATACTCTTATCGACTACCCCTTTAACTTCCTTTAGTTGACCTGCAGTTTTGCCAACAACAACAAGTTTAGAAAAGAGAGAACCACCTTCAAGCTCCGCTTTAGAGAACACTCTCAACATATCAGCGTACATTGGATTTTGATTTTGCATGTATAAAACTCTTATTATTTAGCTGTATTAGTTCAGAAACGAAAGTGTTCTGCTTTTGCAAGAAAGGACAACACATTGAGCATTATTTTTTCAAAGTTAAATTAGGCTTAGACACCTAGAGTATTGAGCTTTATCGCCCGATTATAATTAAACTCTACGTACTCTATATAGTTTGCCATATCTGTTCTTTTGTCACAATCGGCTAATATAGCTCTGCCGCAAATATAATTAGATTCATAGAGACTGATGAAGCTCTTAAGGCAAGTTGTGGTGAGAATGAATCGGTAATTTTTGGTACTCAAGCCTGCACCTTCAAGTTGATTCGGTATACAGGCAACTTCTAAATTAAGAAGTAGCCTTCCAAAGAAAGCTATAATACACCTTAATATATTATCAAATTTATGCTATAAATTTAGACTCATAATTCCAAATCAAGTCAGTTCATTAATATTGATACCACACAATATCAGAACATCTTCGAGCATTATCAGGCGAGCCTATGACGGATAATTTCTCCCCTTCTGCCAGTGCGATTGTGGCAAAAGATTCTAAAAGCAATGAGCATGCAGTCAGCGATTTTGCTATTTCTGAGTACCTGTCGAAGCCTTTTAAAATCGAACTAACACTCATCTCAAAAAACTTTTCAATTGATGACCAGCTTGGTCAAAAGCTTTCGATTACACGCTTTATTAACGACACTAACAACCAAGCAGCCACGCGTGTATTCAACGGCATTGTTACGCAAGTTCAGTTATTGGGCATGGACAGTAACCTGCAGTATTCTAGTTATCGCATCACTCTAAGGCCGTGGTTTTGGTTATTGATACACACTCATTCTTTCCGTGTTTATCAAAACCAATCGACTAAAGATATCGTTTCAGATGTGTTAACCCAAGCAGGTTTCAGTGGCTCATTTAAGGCTGGTACCATGCCCTCATCCAAACGAGAGTATTGCGTTCAATATGATGAAAGCGACTTTGATTTCGTAACTCGCCTGCTTGCTGAAGAAGGGGTTCATTACTTTTTCCAACACAGCGACTCAGATCACGTGATGATGCTACAGGACGCTCAGAGCCCTTATAAAAAGTCAGATATCGGTAAACTGGACATGATTGAAGTCCCTTCAGGCAACAATCCATTACTAGATAAATGGATGCCACAAGGTCAATTTCATGGTGCCAGCATCGAACTGACTAGTTATGATTACTCACAAACTAAACTTGTGAGCAGTAAACAGAAAAAATCCAGTCATAAGATAGCTAACAACACCAAGTTAACGAAACAGTTTTACCCTAACCTTGGTATCACTGGTGGGATGGAAGACCTTGCCAGTAACCTAGTCAAAAGACGCATTGAACAGCTCGAGCAAAATTATCAAACCGTAGAAGCCGAAGCGCAACACGATTTATTTGAATTGGGTAAGTGGTTTTCACTATCATCCCATTTAGACAAAGATCAACTCGGTGACTATTTAGTCACAGAACTTCACACGAGTTATAGCACCGAAAACCATTGTCAAACACGCCTCACTCTTCTTGACACGTCGACTCCTAATTATCCTTCACCGACGGATAAGGCAAAAATACACGGACTACAAAGCGCCATCGTAGCCGGTAATACCGCAGGTGAGATTAATCAAGATGAACAAGGTCGAGTTCGCATCCAATTTCATTGGGATACACAAACATCCGGAGACAAAACGAGTTGCTACGTGCGCGTTGCTCAGATGATGGCTGGCAATGGTTATGGTGCTCAGTTTATTCCAAGAGTAGGACAGGAAGTACTGGTCAGTTTTATTGATGGTGACCCAGACCAACCGATTATCACAGGAAGCGTTTATAACAGTAAAAACCCACCACCTTACAAAGAAGCTAACTCAACGAAAACAGGCATTAGCACTAAGTTAAGCGGATTGGCTAACGAGCTCTATTTTGACGATAAGAAAGACAATGAGCTCTTGTACATTCATGCAACCAAAGACTTCACGAAAGAAATAGAGAACAACCTGACAGAGACCATTAAAGGTGAACTAATCCAGAAAACCACCAAACAAGTTAACGTCTCAACAGAAGATAATTACACCCTCAACTCAGACAAAGCTATCGCTGCCAAAGGTAAATCTATATCCCTAGAAGCGGATGACAAGATTGAGCTAAAAGTTGGGTCCAGCAAAATCACTATGTCTTCATCTTCTATTAGTATTGAAGCAAGTAACATTGATATCAAAGCGAGTAGCGCACTCAACCTTGAAGGCATGAACGTAACAAGTAAGGCGACATCCGCGAACAAGATATCAGGTGTAACAACCGCTCTCGAAGCGACAAGCTCCAACAGTATTAAAGGACTCAGTGTCGCGATTAAAGCGGATACTACACTCACAGCAGAGGGGTCTTTAAGTGCCGAGTTTAAATCAGGCCTAAAAGGTACTTTTAATGGCGGCGTACTTGGCGAATTAAAGGGCGCTATTGTAAAGGTGAATTAGTGAATTCAATAGCTAGCATTTAAACCACACTAGAGCACAAATTCAGGTAAGACAGAAACATGTATAAAAAAATTCCATATCAAACTGGCAGACAGTTGCTCGACAGATTCTCAAGCTCCGACGAAGCACAAGCACTGATTAATGACGAATTCAACATTGATGATTCTATTCAAGCTTTATTGGAAAGCGAGCTATATTTCGACTTAGTTCAGCTCCTTGCTCACGGATTGCCTGTTCGAGAGGCCATTTGGTGGGGCGCACATACGCTCGATGCGAGAAGTGATGTGTGGTCTACAATGCAAAAACAATGCATTTCAACAGCCAAAGATTGGGTCAAGTCTCCTTCAGAAGAATTAAGAGCAAACACAAAAGAAGAAGCAAGAAGTACCAAAGAATGGTACGTAGAAAACGACCAAATAAACGCCATTATTGTTCGGACTTCTGCGCCTGACTTAAACAAGGAAGAATCAAACTGATTATGCCGAAAACTAAATCAAACAAATCGGGCAATACAAAAAAAACAGTAGGTATCTCGATCCTAGTATCTTTTGCCCTTTTTACCGTCGTCTCTAGCATAATTCTACTAACACCTCTCAACGCATATTTGACGTGGGCTTTAGCTACTACCGCAATTATATCTACACTTGTAGGCTTAGTATGTTACTGGGTTCTTATCAACCGCAGTGAACCATCACAAAAAGAGTCATTCGACAAATCGCTGATTCAGAAAAGACAAAAGCAACTGGCATACCATTTCAAACGCATGGTCAGCAAGCAACGACCAAAAGCTCACTTAATGAGTCGCTACGACCTGCCAATCTACCTACTATTGAGTCAAAATCCGAATAAAGACAAAAGTATCATCACTCAAATGGGTTATGAGTCATATAAGCTCGACGATTTTGGCAGTGATATTGAATTCCCAATTCTATTTTGGGTCAGCGAGCATTCCATTTTAGTTTCGGTAAGCACTGGCGAAGACCAACACCCAGAATACCTAAAAACACTCTGTCAGTCCCTAACAGCATGGCGCCCGAGGCAGGCCGCGAATGGTTTATTGCTCACGACTGACGTAGCTTCATTGTTGGAAAATAATGAACAAATAACACAAAAAGCTGATGAACTAAAATCGACAATAAAAACGTTTAATCAGGCTTTTGGGGTCAGCTTACCTATTTATAACGTTATCTCTAATATGGGTAGCATCAGCGATTTTTGTCAGTTTTTCTCAGCATTTGACGAATCAAAAAGAGACGACGTATTCGGTGCCACGGCTCCTTATTCTAAACACGGTGGTATCGACGCAGACTGGTTTAATGATGAATACGACCATTTAATCAGTGAGTTGATAGCCAACATGAGCAACGCGCTTGCAGGTCAACTCAACCAGGATTATCGAAACTCAATTGCTAGCGCCCCTTTCCAGTTTGGATTATTGAAACAAAACCTTTGGTTGTTCCTCAACCGCTTGTACCGTGGAGAGCAGCTTAGTGACGCTCTTCAATTCCGCGGATTTTACTTTACTCATGATGGTCAAAGCTCAGCTCAGTCTGACTTGTTGGCGAGCACTGTATCTTATTCGGTAGGTCATGAGCATTATCAACACAATGAGCAGATCCCGGTTAACCAGACCCTTTTTGCTCAATACCTTATGACACACGTGATTTTATCCGAACACGAACTGGTTGGGGTAAACAAGCGTAAAGAAAACGCATTGTTAGTTAACCAAGTGATTTTCACACTATCTTGGGCTAGCTTACTAACCGTCGTATTACTTGTGATTAAGTTTGACTTTGATTTCCAGAATCAACGAGAAGCTGAAGCCGATGTAATGCTTGAGCGCTATAAAGAAGCGATATCAGCATCTCCTTACGACATCGAAAACATGGCTGAAAACATACCTAATCTGTTTTCATTACAGCGAATTTATAACCTCTACAATGAGCCTGAGCCATGGTATACGCTGCCATTTATGCCTAACTCTAGTATCAAAGGAGAGATCGAAAAAGCATATTTTGCAGCGTTACAGAAAGTACTGATTCCTTCTATGGAAAATACCCTAGAGAAAGACCTATTTGTGTACGTCAATCTCGAAGATCAATCTCAGACTCTAGCTTTGCTGAATAACTACCGTTTATTGTTCAGTAAAAATAGGACTAACCTTCATGAGCTTAAAAACTACTACATGCGTACATTCCAAGACCAAGGTGAAGCAGATAGTGTCAATATTGCTCAACTAGAGGTACTACTGAATGACATCTTCGCGCGTAACCTAACACCAATGAAATCAAATCACGATTTAGAGAACCTAGCGAAGAAAGTCATTACTCAAACAGGTATCGGAACTCTATTGTATGAACACATTCAAAGCTCAGAAACCTACTCAAAGCGCGTCGATATTCGAAATGATTTAGGCGATAATTGGGGTTCAGTTCTGCAATTCCCAACAAGTTATGTGGGCTACATGGTTCCATATATCTATACACCAACGGGGTTTAATGAGCTCGATTTATCCGTCAACTCACCTACTCTAAAAGCAGCCTTACAATCATATGAAGGGGTTGCAGGGGCCTATCCGAGTGCACTCGAAATGCACAGAATCAGCCGTGAACTAAAGCAAACTTATCAAAATGACTACATAAATTATTGGCGAGATCTCATTAGCAATGTAAAAGTCAATGAAATAGCGGATCCTGCACAACTAAAAAAAGCATTCGCTAGCCTATCAAGTGCAAACAGTAACCCACTGGTCAGCCTGTACTCAACCGTCGCTAAGTACACCTATGTGGAACTCGAAATACCAGACAACGAGGGTAAATCGCAAGATCCTGCGACCATACCAATTCAAGACCAAGATAAAAAAGAATCTGCACGCCAGATAACTTTAAGCTTTCAAGCATACAAAAAACAGGTCTCTGCCAACGATCAAGGGAAGAAGCCAATAGACAATCTGCTGAGTGCGATTATTAATGCAAATAAATGGGCAGACAAGTTTTATGAAACCAAAGAACCTCAAAAAGTAGCCTTCGATACTTTATCTGTGACTTTGCAAGCTGGTAACCCTATTGCATCATTATCGAACTTATCAAACGATCATTTAGCTGTAGCAGAAGAAGTGATAAGTAAAATTGTGCATCAAAGTAATGAAATGGTGATGTCGCTGGCTCATGACCACCTTAATACAGCATGGTCAAACGAAGTTTATCAACCATACCAACAACGATTAGCGTCTTTTTATCCATTCAACCGACAGTCCAAACTGGATGCGAGCGTTGCTGATCTCAAGGCCTTCTTCGTTACAAACGGTATAGTTGATAAGTTCTCTCAAAATCGCCTCAATGGATTCGTTAAAAACAATGACGAAGCACCTTACTTACCAGGGCTGTTGCCTGGTACTGCGCTATCTATCACGCCAGATGTATGGACAATGATGGACAAAGCTTCTGATATCAAAAACGCTCTTTTCCTAGCTGATCCATCAAACATTCAGATCGATTTCCAAGTAAAAGCTGTTGATATGACACCAAACATTACCGAGTTTTCAATCATTTCGGACAAACCGATCTTCACTTACCGTCACGGGCCGACCTTATGGAGTCAGCAATCATGGCAAGGAGACTCCGAGTTTATCGAGAAACTAGGAGTCCAGTTGAACACACAAGACTCCACAATTGGCCAAAGTACAGTCAAAGGTACATGGAGTTGGTTCCGCTTATTCGGTCCTAATGTGAGTTTTTCATCCGCTCAAGATACACAAGTTGAGTTTGTGTATGGTGACAGTAAAGTAAAACTGACCATCAAAACTCAGGGTCAGTCGAACCCGTTTGTCCCCGGCTTCTTCTCTGGATTCTCGTTACCAAGTGATATCTAGTAAAGCCCCCTTAAGTAGCTCGCTTTGTACATCAAAGCGAGCTCCATCTTATGACAATAATTCTCTGTCAATAAGTTGCTCTTCCTTTGGGTTTAACACTCTGGCAAAGTTGCTTTGAAGGGAGAATTTTCGGACGACGCAAAGCTCAAGCAGGAGCTAACTAACCGTGGCTACACTAATCTCTCTCGATTAGGTAGACGTGTACTTCAAGCCCAGCACCCTAACTGGGGCGTCGTTACTATAAAGTATGCTCAAGCAGTAAAGCACCGTCACTTTCTCAAACAAGAGGCTGAGTTTCTCTATTCCAACTCCAATTATAACTGGCCAGAATATTGCGATTATTTCTCTAACCAGCAGAGTGACTATCTAGTCCTTTCCCACATTTGTGGAATAACACTATTACAAATCCAAACCGAGCCTTCTAAGTCAAACAACTTCCCTACCAACTGGATTACCTTGCTAGAGCGCTCGATTCATCAAGTCCACAAACTTGGTTTCGTTCATGGTGACATTAAACCATCTAACATCGTATTGACTCCTCAAGGGCAAGTACATTTAATTGACTTCGGCTCTGTCATAAAGAACAGAACTCTGCGTTCCGAGCTACGTTTTGAAAGCTATACACCAAGGTATTCAACACCTGGTTCAGTCTTAGGCAAATTCGATGACTGGTTCGCTCTTGCAGTGATACTAGAAAAGTACTTTGACCAATTTGATTACAAAAGTAGCTCAAAACAGTCCTTCCAATACATAAGTCTACCTAGCAGGTATCACATGCTGTTAAGGAAATGTAGGAGCTAGAATAGTATTAGCCCGAGACTACACCATAGATAAAGTTATTCTTTGTTAAATAAAGGTTAACATATAAAATATCTATTCATAGAAAGGGACTCCATTATTTGTATCCGCCCCATGAACCCACGGGGCGACTTGTCAGTGTTTGAAGTTCCAAGGT
>NZ_JBGOOU010000021.1:0-92868 GCF_041439815.1 Vibrio sp. 1F279
TCCCAGCCAAATATCCGTTCAGGTTCAAGCAATAATGCTTATCCGAACGGCATTAAGCTTAGTAGCTGGCATTTTTGAATGGTTTAAATAAGGTTATTTCTGTTTGTCCATTGCACGCTTTATGCAAATTGCAGCACCACCCCAAGTGATACCAAGACCAAGAACCATCATAATAATCGCACTCGTTGTCATGATTATGCTTCCTTCTTACTTGTCATATTTATGATAATGCCAATTGCTAGTAATCCTGCGATCATCGCCCAGCCAAGAGTCAGGTCGTAGCCACCGTAACCGTCTGTAAACAATGCGCTTAGTTTAGTTGCAAGAATGATTGCAAGCATAACTGGAGTGACGAAGCGTAAACATACGTTAAACCATACGCCAATAGAGAAATCTGAAATCTCATTGACGTACGCACGTACATCGCTAACTTTGTTTAGTAGCCATGCCATTAGAAGGATTTCAATGAATCCGCCTACCATGATGCCGACGTTGTTAGCGAAGTGATCGACTAGGTCTAGTAGAAGTAGGCCGCCGTTAGTTGCAAATGCCATAGACACCACAACACCAACGCCAATAACAATACTTGCTGCTTTTTTACGGCTCCAGTTCAGCTTGTCCATAATTGCAGATGTTACTGCTTCCATAATTGAGATATGAGAGCTTAAACCAGCCACAACAAGTGCAAAGAAGAATAGTGGACCCAGAATATACGGTGCTGGAAGTAAATTAATCGCAGCAGGTAGCGTAACAAACGCAAGGCCAACGCCTGCTGATACAACTTCAGTTAATGGTTTACCTTGTTCTTGAGCCATGTAGCCAAGAACAGAGAAAATCATAATACCCGCAAGAATTGAGAAACCACAGTTGATAAGAACCGTCATGAACGCGTTGTTCGTGATATCTGATTTTTCAGGCAGGTAGCTTGAGTAAGCCAGCATGATCGCAAAACCGATACTTAGCGTGAAGAAGATTTGTCCATAAGCAGCAGCCCATACTTTTACGTCCCAGATCTTGCTGAAATCAGGTTCGAACATGTAGTTCACACCATCTAGAGCACCAGGAAGGAAAACCATGCGTCCGATAAGCAAAATCACCATTATGAACAACACTGGCATCATTACTTTAGAAGCACGTTCGATACCAGCTTTAACACCACCCACGATAGCTGCATAAGTGATTGCCCAAGCGAGTAACATTGCGCCAGCGATGCCCCATTGGATGCTACCTAGGTTCGTCGGTGAGTTATCACCTAGAGCTAGATATTCACTGAAGAAGAATGCGTTAGTGTCTGTTCCCCAGCTTTGATTGAATGACATACCGAAGTATGAAATTGCCCAACCGATAACGGCAACATAGTAGACCGCGATGACAGCCGCTACACCTACTTGGAACCAGCCAAGCCACTCAAATTTTGAGTTGATGCGCGCTAAGGTTGCAGGTGCAGAGCCACGATATTTTTGACCCATACTGAACTCTAGGATCATAAATGGGATACCAGCCGTAAGCATGGCAAATAGATATGGAATGAAAAAAGCACCGCCGCCATTTTCATAAGCCATATATGGAAAACGCCAAATGTTTCCTAAACCAATAGCAGATCCTACTGCGGCAAGGATAAATCCTGCTCGGGATCCCCACTGTTCTCGCTTCATATTTAACTCCTTTACAACTTCCCTGAGGTATGAAGCTTCTCGTCACGCTGTGCTTGGTAAGGAGATGATAGTTAAAACAGGCAAACGGTTTGACTGTTTACTTTATCTTCCGTGATTAAGCAAAAGTTTAGATTATTATGTTGTTAGCGATTGGAGAACTCAGCGGATAATTCTTAATTGTTTGATGTGTGTTTGCATAACCTGAAATATTCAGCTGATGCGTGCTAATGAGCCTACCTAGTTAGAATGGTTAAAGCAATAGATTAGGTATGTTTAATAACTGTAGGGTTATGGTCTTTAAGATGTTAAATGGTGGTTATTTTAGAGGTATTAATTGGTTTGAGGTTTTCTGATTGGTTTATGTATCTGATTTTTTAGTATTTATTAGGTTATGTGACTTTATTTAAAAGTAGAGCGTATGACTGAAATTCATACACTCTATAGTTGAACTGACCAACTATTCGGAGGTTCTATTGGTATGAGATGCTTATGGTCATCGATACTTAGAAAGTAAAACTCAGTCCGACATTGGCTTGGAATTGGTTCATCCAGTCGGTATCAAAGCGGATGATGCACTCTTGGCCGTTACTTGGGATGTTACAAACACCGGAGGTGTCGTTATCGACAACGGTACCTAGCCAACGTAGTTGTGTGTTTAGCGCTAATCGGTCACTAAATTTGTACTCTAAACCACCAAAGATAGAGGTTGAGAACCCATACTTATCTTTTGCCCAGTCTACATCGACGTAAGAAGCACCAAGGCCTAACCCCAAATAACCAGACAACACAGAAGAAGCTGGGTAGTAAATGCTACTTTGAAAGTGCAGGTATTGGATGGAGGAGCTTAGGTTGAGCGTTTCTAATTCAGAGCTTTGATTAGAATAGAAAAAGCCGATGCGTCCTTTTTCAAATGGCGTTTCAATCGCAAAGGTGTAGTTTTCAGACCCTTTCATATCATAGGTTTTACCGTCCTGGTCTTCGACACTGCCACCGCCGGTATAGCCCACCATCGGAGTAATGATGATCTCCGGCGAGGCATGTACGCTCGAAACGGAGAGAAGCGTAATCAGTGCCAATATATTTGCTTTGTTATTCATGAGTATATCCTTATCCTTACTAATTGTGATGGTTACATCAATATTGTGCGACTAATTTCGACGATTCTTGAAGATACTTCACACACCTGATAGTACTTAAATAGAGACTCGAAAAATTAATAATAAGACAGAGGTGTCTATGGACCATAATCTGAAAAATGCCCTACAAATAACGGTTGTCATCTACGCAATCATTCTCTCATTTGGCTTTATTGCAATTGGTAGTTAATACCATCTATTGCGAGGCTGGGTTTTTATACTCAGGGAATAATGAATAGTGGGATTATAACCAATATTGATATAGCAATAGACTTAGATTATTACGCTAAGTTTATTGCTGGAAAAACAGCACTGGTCGCCCAAGGTGGCGGACAGAGAAGTATTTTTACTTCTGGAGTGCTGGATGCCTTTCTTCTTTCAAATTTTGATCCCTTCGACGAGTTTTTTGGTACCTCTGCAGGTGCTCTTAATTTGTGTGCTTATCTGTGCCGCGATAAAGGCCTTGGCCGTTCTTTCCTTCTCGACCTCACAACATCACCTGAATTCTTCAATCTCTTTTCTTATATACGACACAGAAAGAACCTTGGATTAGAATGGGCCTTAGAACAAATCATGGCTTACCCATATAAGCTTGATTTGGATTTAGGACGACAAACGCTAGGCGAACGCCATTTCTATGCAGCCGTCACGGATTCTAAAGACTTACGAGATCACTACTTCCCAGTATTGGGTGAAGATTGGTACAAAGTGATGATTGCAACCTGTGCGATCCCTCGCTTATACAATGATGAAATCTTTATTGGCGACAATGCTTATGTGGATGGTGGTGTATCAGCTTGCATTCCGGTTCAAGAAGCGTGGCGTAGACAAGCCCGTTCCATTGTTGTGATCCGAACTGAGCCAGCGTTAGAGGAAGAGGTCGAGGTTCAAGCTAACAGTACGCGATTAAAAACACCCAAACCGATATCAGCCGAAGAGCTGGAATGGTTCCGCGAATCTTTTGACAGTGTTCAAGGCCATTGGCAACAAAAAGTGGAACAGTGGAAAACCGATTGGAGCTCGTTCTTTCAACAACAAATTCTCAGCTCAAAAGAACAGAAGCGCGACAGGTCACATTTGGATTTACTGAATGGTGGTCGATGGTTATTCGGGGCGGATGACATCTATAGATTAAGTCATTTAATTGGTGATAAGTTTGATTCCGGCTTAGCAGATATGCTGATGGTGCATTACCAAACTTACTCATTGACTCAGGATTTTTTGAACTCCCCACCAGACGATGCGTTTGTAGTGCAAATTGCCCCGAGTAAGCCGCTGAAATCCAATTCATTAATGAGTAATAAAGAAGATTTACTGCACGATTATGAATTGGGTTTAGAAGCCGGTTACCGATTTGTTGAAATTTATACCTCTACGAAAAATGCCCGCAGTTCACACATGCCACAGTTGGCAACCATTGCTGCTGAGAAGTAATGCTTGAGGTTGATGAGTAATATTTGAAGTTGATGAGTTAGCATGCTGTGAGCTGATCGTGCTGTTTAAGCCGATCGTTAGTGAGTCGTGTTCTGAAATGAAAAAGGGTTATTGAACTTGGTTCGATAACCCTTTTTTGTCTTGAGATTAGGCAAATCGTTTCGCCTTACGGGCAAACATTAGGTGACAGGCAAGATTCTCATACAGTTGGTTGATCCCGCCACATCCATAATGTCGCCTTGAGTGACGATAACGAGATCGCCAAACTTAAGATGCTCTTGCTCTTTTAGGCAGGTGAGCGTAGATAGGGCAATGTCAAAACTGTCTTTGGCTTCTGTCTCGAAGTAGATAGGTGTTACACCTCGGTACAAGGTGCAGCGATTAAGTGTTCCTTCGTTACGAGATAGTGCGTAGATAGGCATGTCAGCACTTAGGCGAGACATCATCAGTGCAGTACGGCCTGATTCTGTGAGAGTGACTACGCCTTTAATACCTTCCATATGGTTTGCCGAGTAGATAGTCGCCATTGAAACGGTTTCTTCGGCGGTCACAAAGGTGCGATCAATTCGGTAATTGGATTGGTTGTTAATCCCCGCCATTTTCTCAGCACCAATACACACTTCAGCCATCGATTTTACGGTTTCGACCGGGTAATCACCTGCAGCTGTTTCACCTGAAAGCATGACCGCATCTGTTCCATCAAGTACCGCATTGGCAACGTCCATGACTTCGGCACGGGTTGGCATTGGCGCTGAAATCATCGATTCCATCATTTGGGTTGCGGTGATCACCGTTCGGTTAAGCGCTCTAGCACGGCGTATAAGCTGTTTTTGTACTCCGACCAATTCAGGGTCGCCAATTTCGACTCCGAGGTCACCACGAGCCACCATGACCACATCTGAGGCCATTATGATGTCATCCATGTTCTCAACAGTGGCTACCGTCTCTGCTCGCTCTACTTTTGCTACAAGGTGAGCTTCTAAACCTGCTTCTCGTGCGAGCTGACGAGCGTAGTGCATGTCTTCGCCATTGCGTGGGAAAGACACCGCGAGGTAATCCACTTTGATTTGTGCGGCGGTGACGATGTCGCGTTTGTCTTTTTCTGTCAGCGCTTCTGCGGAAAGGCCGCCGCCTTTCTTGTTTATGCCTTTATTATTCGAGAGAGGGCCGCCAATGATGACTTCGGTATGAACGCGACAACCTTCCACTTCGGTTACTTTTAGCTGCACACGACCATCGTCGAGCAACAGGATGTCGTTAGCTGAAACGTCGTTAGGTAATTCTTTATAATCAAGACCGACCGCTTGTTGGTTGCCTTCGCCTAAACCAAGGCTACTGTCGAGAGTAAATTGGTCACCAACGGCAAGTTGGATTTTGCCATCTTTGAATGTTGACACTCGAATCTTGGGACCTTGTAAGTCACCGAGAATAGCGATCTGAGTGCCAAGTTTTTTGGCTATTGCTCGGACATTTTCTGCACGTTGTATATGGTCGTCGCTAGTGCCGTGAGAGAAGTTCATACGGACGACATTGGCACCAGCTTTGATGATCTCTTCAAGCACGTTACCTTTATCAGTAGAAGGGCCTAGCGTTGTGACGATTTTCGTTTTTCTTAATTCGGCTGTCATGAATACTCCTAGAGTGAGGCCAAGTAATCTTTTAAAAGACTGAATTAAGTATATGCATTAATTGATTATTTATTGGGAGCTAGAAGGATATTTCTTTATTTGTATCCAATTATTGAATTCAGGACTCAATAACGATGTTTCATTAAGAAAATTAAGTCTCAATTTATCGATGTAGGTACTAATTTTTCTCGAACTATTTGACTAGATACACAAAGATTCATGTATATACGTGATACGGGTCACGGCGATATACCAAGTGACTTCACAATTACTTCGCAAAGTAAAAAAATTACCGCGTTGATGATTTCTGGAGCGTAAAATGTACATGGCTCAACCGGGCCATATTGATCATATCAAACAGGTCAATGCTGGTCGTGTATATAAACTAATTGACCTTAAAGGTCCTATTTCTCGTATCGATCTGTCCAAGCAAAGTGAGTTGGCCCCGGCGAGTATTACTAAAATTACCCGTGAACTCATTGAAGCTCACCTTATTCATGAAACGACGGTTCAAGAAGCCACGACTCGTGGGCGTCCTGCTGTCGGTCTGCAAACCAATAACGAAGGTTGGCAGTTTCTGTCGATGCGTCTTGGTCGTGGATACTTGACGATCGCGCTTCATGAATTGGGCGGCGATGTACTTATCGATACCAAGATTGATATTCATGAACGTGACCAAGACGATGTACTTGCGCGTCTTCTACATGAAATTGATGAGTTTTTCCAAACTTATGCCGAGCAACTCGATAGGGTAACAAGTATTGCGGTTACGCTACCGGGGCTTGTGAATTCTGAGCAGGGAATTGTGTTGCAGATGCCACACTATAACGTTAAAAACTTAGCGTTGGGTCCTGAGATCTACAAAGAAACAGGTCTACCTGTCTTTATTGCCAATGATACCCGAGCGTGGGCATTAGCAGAGAAGCTGTTTGGTCACTCTCAAGATAACGATAATTCCGTTCTTATCTCGATTCACCACGGTGTAGGCGCTGGGATCATTCTCGACGGTCGAGTATTGCAAGGTCGCCACGGTAACATCGGTGAGCTGGGTCATATTCAGATCGATAGACAAGGCAAGCTTTGTCATTGTGGTAATCATGGCTGTTTAGAAACGGTTGCGAGTTCACAGGCTCTCCGTGAGCAAGTCAAAGAAAGACTGGCTAATGGCGAGGCATCATCACTAACGGCGTTTGAAGATGTCACAATTGAACAGATCTGCGCTGCTGCTGCTGATGGTGATCCACTGGCTGTTGAAGTGATTGAACAGTTAGGTCGTTACTTAGGTGCCGCGATAGCGATTGTGATCAACCTTTTCAATCCTGAGAAAATCTTGATAGGTGGTGTTATCAATCAGGCTAAAAGCGTGTTGTATCCTGCGATTCAAAAGTGTATCGAAGAGCAGAGTTTATCGGTTTACCATCAAGATTTAGAACTGGTGGAATCTCGATTCTATAAACAAGCCACCATGCCAGGTGCTGCGCTTGTTAAACAAGCTTTATATGATGGCCAATTGTTAATGAAAGTGATTGAAGGCTAACCCTTTTTTTATCGTTTTTAGCCTTCCTTTAACCCTTTCCATGCACTTAAACTATGTATAACAGCATTTGTTGTACTTAGTTTAAGCATCTGTGTATTTGCGCTTTGCTTTAACCTATCGAATTAGGCTATTGTAGCCACAGTTATTATTTGTCACTAAGGTGTTGTATGTCTGGCGTTTTAAATTCTGTTGATCAGAGAACTAAACTCGTCGGTGAAAACCGTCTGGAACTCTTGTTATTTAGCTTAAATAGTCGCCAACTATTTGCGATTAACGTATTTAAAGTGAAAGAAGTCTTAAAAGTGCCTGTACTCACTCGCTTGCCAGGCTCTCACCATCATATTACGGGTGTTGCTTCTTTACGTGGTGAATCTGTACCTGTGATTGACTTACGCAGTGCGATTGGTTTCCCACCATCACGTGATGAGACTCAAGAAAACAACTTGATCATTACCGAATACAACCGAACCGTACAAGGCTTCTTGGTTGGACAAGTTCGTAATATCGTGAATACGACATGGACAGAAATCCAACCGCCACCAAAGACTACGGGTCGAGCAAACTACCTAACTGCTATCACGCATATCCAAGAAGAAGAGCAGCACAAAATCGTTGAGATCATCGATGTTGAAAAGGTGTTAGCGGAGATCATCGACTATGATGTGTCGATTTCTGACGGTGTTCTAGATCAGCAGTTAGCGAATGAAATGGTTGGCCGTAATGTGCTTATCGTGGATGATTCTTCAACAGCACGCAACCAGATCAAAGGCACCTTGTCGCAACTTGGTTTGAACATTATCGAATGTTGTGACGGCTTAGAAGCACTGACTTTACTTAAGAAGTGGTGTGATGAAGGCAAAGACATCAATCAAGAAATACTGTTGATGATCACCGATGCTGAAATGCCAGAAATGGATGGCTACAAACTGACTCATGAAGTTCGAACTGATCCTCGAATGCATGACTTGTTTATTACGCTAAATACTTCATTAAGTGGTAGTTTCAATGAAGCCATGGTTGAGAAAGTAGGGTGTAATCGCTTTATTTCTAAATTCCAACCAGACCTCTTAGTTGAAGTAACTCAAGAGCGAATGCGTCAGATTTTGTAATTAATGCAGCTGTACGGTTTGTTTCGAATGACCTTGGCGAAAACGTTTGCTAGTATTTGATACAGCATGTTTTTTAACAAAATATGCTCAACTACTAACGTAACTTTTCATGCACAATCTAAGGTAGTTCCTCTGAATGATATGGTTAACGTCTAAAGTCGTCATGACTTTGAGCTTATTACTGTATAGGGAATTTAAGAAAAGACGTACGGAAGCGGACGTTGAGGTATAACTCAACAACTTGAATTTAAGGGAAGCGGATGCTTCCCTTTTTCGTTTCTAGCGTTTCTTGGAGGGCAACTTGATTCGTTAATGAAAATCTCGGGATTTGGTGTTCAAACCAATAATGTCATCGGTAATATCGATGAGTTTACCCGCTATAACATGCACAACTTCGCCTTCCTTTTCTAATATTCCTTGTACTTTTAACGCTTTGGCTGTCAGATAAGCTTGCTGTTGAGAGCGCGCGGTTGCTCCCCATACCACGACATTAATATTGCCCGTGTTATCTTCTAATGTAACAAAGGTAACACCTGCCGCGGTTCCGGGAGCTTGTTTTCCTGTGACTAATCCAACAACCGTGACCATAGATTTGTGTCTTTGCTGTATTAAATCCTTCATGTGTGTGAATCGACCTAATCGTCCCGCTTCTTCTAGCAAAGTGATTGGGTGTTTGTTCAATGAAATTCCGACACTGGTGAAGTCTTCGAGTAGATCTTGCATCTCATTGGGTTTGTGCAGTGCATGTTCGTCATGTCCATCCCCAACATCGTCATAGACTTGGCTAAACAGAGGTAAATCAGAAGCGGAGTCCATGATTGTCCAGCGAGTCTGGAAGCGGTCTCCCGATACGTTATGTAGCGCATTGGCCGATGCCAGTAGCTCGATATCTTTCTTATTCATCGATAACTGTTTCACCTGGCTAGGGTGGCGATAACCGGATTGTGGACGATTGGCGAGCACGCTTTGAATCCCATGTTCGCTGAATCCTTTGATTTGTCGCAGCCCTAAGCGAATCGCTAAACCATTCTGATGAGCGATGACAGTGTGGTTGTCTTGTGAGGCGTTCACACATACCGGAAGAACTACCACATTGTGTCGTTGTGCGTCTTGTACCAACTGTGATGGGCTATAAAACCCCATAGGTTGGCTATTGAGCAAAGACGCGTAGAAACATTCTGGGTAGTAACATTTCAACCAAGCTGAGCAATAGGCTAAAACGGCAAACGAGGCGGAATGGCTTTCTGGAAAACCATATTCACCAAAACCGCATATCTGTTTAAAGATCTGCTCGGCAAACTCTGTCTCATAACCGCGTTTTTGCATGCCTTCGATGAGCTTGTTTTTAAACTTAAAGACGTTGCCATTTTTCTTCCAAGCCGCCATTGCGCGTCTGAGCTGATCCGCTTCACCACCTGTGAACCCTGCGGCCACCATCGCGAGCTTAATCACTTGTTCTTGGAAGATAGGTACACCCAAGGTGCGTGACAGTACCGATTCAACATCCTTCGATGGGTAACTGATTGGCTCAATACCATCTCGACGCTTTAAGAATGGGTGAACCATATCGCCTTGAATAGGCCCAGGACGTACGATAGCAATTTGGATCACTAGATCGTAATAAGTCTTTGGTTTGAGCCTTGGCAGCATGCTCATTTGCGCGCGTGACTCAATTTGGAATATCCCGACCGTGTCTGCTCGTTGAATCATGCCGTAAACCTGAGGATCGTCCTTAAGACGAGTGATCTCAGCGATAGACAGGGAACGTCCATGGAAGTGTTTGATAAGGTCGAAGCACTTACGAATCGCAGAAAGCATACCAAGCGCGAGTACATCGACCTTAAGCAGCCCCAAGACTTCAAGATCATCTTTATCCCATTGAATAATCGTTCGATCGTGCATAGCCGCATTCTCGACGGGAACCAATTCATACAAAGGCCCAGAAGAGATCACAAAGCCACCAACGTGCTGAGACAGGTGACGTGGAAAGCCAATGATTTCATTCACTAAGTGGATAAACTGCTGACCTTTCAAAGAGTCCGGTTGCAGTCCTAATTGAGTCAATTGTGCTTGCCAACCTAAGCTTTTGTCTCTGCGATTGGTGTTCTTAATAAAGTAATCAAGCTGGGTTTCCTGTAGCCCTAATGCTTTGCCGACATCTCTGACTGCGCTTTTAAAGCGATATGAAATGACAGTGGCGGCAAGTGCTGCGCGTTCTCTACCGTATTTTTTATAGATGTATTGGATGACTTCTTCACGACGCTCATGCTCAAAATCGACATCAATATCGGGCGGCTCATCGCGCTCTTTACTGATGAAGCGTTCAAATAGCACTGAGATCTGTCTTGGGTCGACAGAGGTGATCTCTAGGCAGTAACAGACCACGGAATTGGCCGCTGAACCTCGACCTTGGTAAAGAATTCCTTGGCTTTTGGCAAACATGACGATGTCGTGGATGGTGAGAAAAAAGAAAGGGTAGTCAAGCTCGTCAATTAGCCCCAACTCTTTCTCTATGATTTGTTGAATGTTGTTAGGCACGCCTTGCGGGAAGCGAGCTCGTTTTCCTTTCTCGACTAACATGCGTAGATAACTCATGGGTGTCTCACCTTGAGGAATCAGCTCGCTTGGGTATTCGTAGCGCAAGCTGTCTAAATCAAATTCGCATAGTCCAGAGATTCGGTTGCTTTCTTCTAGCCATTCAGCTTTGAATATATGAGAGATCTTATTGATGCTGCGTAAACAGCGCTCGGCATTGGCGAGTAAGTGACTGCCCACTTCGGTAATGGATTGTTGGTACTTTATTGCAGTGAGTGAGTGCTGTAAGGGTAAGCGGTTCGCGTTGTGCATCAGCACGCCACCACACGCTGTTATCGGCAGTTGGTGATGTTGTGAGAGCTCAACGCAGTAATCTGTGTATTGCTGGTCGGTTTGCTTTAGGTGTCGTTGTAAGCCGATCCAAAGCCGACCTGAATGGTGCTGGGAGAGCCATTGCCCCCAGTGCGCGTCTTCATTTTTCTGTTGAGGAAACCAAAGAATGAAGCAGTGTTTAGCCGACATGATATCCCACTCAGAGAGCTGATAATGTCCTTTGCTACTACGACGTCTCGCGTTGGTAATAATACGACACAGCTCGGCATAGGCCTCTCTATTTGGGCATAGCAAAACCACTTGGCACTCTTCATTTAACCAAAACATGCTCCCGACAATTTGCTTGAGCGACAGTTTATGTTGCTTGATTGCTGAGTGAACCTTAACGATGCCCGCGACTGAGCACTCATCAGTAACTGCGAGTGCTTTGTAACGTAAGAAGTCGGCCTGTAAAACCAACTCTTCCGCGTGCGAAGCTCCCTCAAGGAAGGAGTAATTACTTTGACAGAAAAGCTCTGAGTATTGCTGAGACATAACGTAATCTCACTTAACCATTGCGAGTGAACATGATTGAAAAGGGCGTTTAAATTGAGTAAATGGTGCGGGTTGGCGATTCAACTTTTGTTGGTTAGCTAAATAAGTGTTGGTTAGCTGAATAAGCCGTGTAAGAACCACTGTTTATCTGGTGTTCTAAATACCCATAACCATCGACCGTTTTCACTGTGAGCAATAAAGTAGTCACGAATGATCTTCTCTCCGTCCCACCAACCAGACACAATGCGCTCAGGGCCTTGAGATAAGGTGACGCTTTCGGTTAAGGCTTCGGGCTCGGGCAGTAAAATACTGGGCCGGAGTCGTTGTTGATGGACGTTGAGATCTATGGTTTGTTGCTCGCTCTCTGGGGGCGTTTGCTTTTTTGCCACAGACTTACTCAGTGTTGGGAGCGAATACTGATTGGCCTTTTCTGGCCTTGGATCATGCTGTATTTTCGGTGTTTGAATACAGGCTTGCCCAAGCTTTGCTTGCAGTAATGAGAGCAAATCTAACGCGGCAAGTGTTCCGGTATTACCATCAAAAAGATCATGGTAGGCCATTTGGGGTTCCCCATGACGAATCAAGCTGAGGGTCAGCCCTTGAACTGGTGCTGTGATCTTGAGTGACTCTAAGGTCAGATGGGTAAGGTTCGCCCATTTACTTGCAAGGTAATCGCCCTGCGCGGAATAAAAAGAGACATGATGGTCGTCTTTATCCCTTAGGTGCAAAGTCAGCGTTAACTCGAAAGCCACACGGTCACGTAACCTCAAAAAGCACTCGAGCTGATTCAACAATTTCAGCAAAGGCTTTTCGATGAATAGGATGTTTTCAATATCAAACAGCAGCTCCAAATATTGCTGGAAACTCTCTGGTGGGTGATAGAAATCAATCGGGTGCTTGAACTGCCCATTAAGACGACCAACATAGTTCACCAAGTCGATATCAAAGCGGCGCGCGACATCTTGCAAAGGCAGTTTTAATAAGTCTTCAACGACATTGATACCAACACGATTCAGGCGCTCAACTTGTTTAGTAGGCAGTTCGCTTGAACTCAGTGCTTGTTGATTAACCCAAGCTTTCATTTGTTCAACATTGTTCGTCGCTTGGTTGATGGATTGTTTGCCTAAAAGGATTGCAGAAAGCGGCGAATAACCTGTAGCAAAGCTAAACTGGATATTGAGCGTTTCTAAATGGCTTTTTAGTTCATGCCAGTAGTTATCTAGCCCATCGTAAAGCGACAGCATGTTAGAGGCTTTAATCAATAATCCATTGGGTGGCAGTAACGCCATGTCGGATGTGACCAGATAGGCCCATTGAGCAATCTCTTTCAGTTTACTTTTTTCTAGCTCAATACTGTAAGGGTGGACGTGCAAGTTATGGCAAAGCGCGGCCGCAGACCCTAGCCCCATGCCGAGTGTGGTACCTGATTGCAACGCGGCTTGGTTAGCTTGCAGCACACGATGATCTTTCTCATCGACGATGATAAGAGGCTGATTGCGTGAATCTTCGTTCGAACCCAATTCATTAGAGTTAAACAAGGTGTCCAATTGTAGGGATGAGAAATGCAGATACAACCACAGCATACGTTAGCCTTGCTTCGCAATAGGAAAAGCCAGCACAGTGTTACCAGACAATGCGTGAATTGAGCTGCTTTCATCGATGACTTTTTCTGTGAGTAACGGCCAGTTCTGGTTCATGTCCAGAATAAAACTGCCATACGACCAGCTGCCTTTTCTTTTCGTGACTTCAACCTTTAACCCTTGGACGTGAGAAGACAGCTTCATGCTTAAAGAAACGGGTAGGGATAACTGATTATGGCTGGTGGTTTTAAAATGAAATTGCAGACACTTGCCCGTTTCGCTTGCCGCTTGTAGGCGCTTGGTTTGGTGAATTTCTAGATCCGCTCCCCATAGCAAAACAGAATGACAGGCACCACTCTTGAGGCACTGCTCTGCGGCCCATAACGCATCGAGATCACGTTGAGGTTGAATAACGAGAATGTTCTCTAATTCAATGCCTTGGTTGCTAAAAAACTCGGCACAGATCTTCCCTGGAGGGTTGATGAAAATGGCCAACTTCTGCGATTTTTGTTGAGCTAAATAGGGCGTAAGTAGGCGAAGCTCGCCGATCCCTTGCTGTGATTCAACTTCAATAACGCCGTGCGTCGGGAAGCCGCCATCAAGCTGTTTATCCAGTTGAGGATAGCCTGTTGAAGTGGTACTTCCTTGCGTTGTTGATTGTAACCCTTTCCAGATTAGCTGGCGGTCTTGTAAGTTTTTTATTAGTTCATGCATAATTAAATACCTGTATATCTATACAGTATATTTAACAATGAAAAAGATGCAAAGCAAAATGACGAAAATCAGGTGAACTAACTATTAGATGGTTGATTTAGATACAAAAAAAGCCGCTATTAAAGCGACTTTTTGTTATTGCTCATAATATCAGCTACTTAGGTTGAGCATCGATACATTGGCCATTAATGTCTGTCACACTTGGGTTCATTAAGTGTAGATACAGCGGGATGATGTCGAGTGGCGTTTTTAATTTGTTCGCATCTTCACCTGGGTACGCTTTTGCACGCATGCGTGTTTGAGTACCGCCTGGGTTAATCGCATTAACACGGATATCGGTACCTTCAAGCTCATCGGCTAAGATCTGCATCATGCCTTCTGTTGCAAACTTTGAAATTGCGTAAGTGCCCCAGAATGCTCGGCCAGAGTGACCAACCGTTGAAGAGGTAAAGACAATACGACCCGCTTCCGCTTTCTTAATTACTGGCAGTAACGCTTGAGTCATTAGAAATTCAGCTTTAACGTTGATTTGCATTACGCCATCAAACGTTTCTTCATCGATTTGATCTAATGGACTTAACGTGCCAAGCACACCTGCGTTATGCAGTAGACCATCTAAACGACCGAACTGTGATTCAATGGTTTCAGCCATGTCGATGTAGTTCTGTTTTGTCGCGCCTTTTAAATCCAATGGGATAATCGCAGGCTGTGGGTAACCAGCGCTTTCGATTTCGTCGTAAATCAATTCAAGGTTTTTGACATTGCGGCCTAACAGAATAACAGTTGCACCATGTTGAGCGAAACTTAGCGCGGCTTGGCGACCAATGCCAGCACCGGCACCTGTAACCAAAATTACTTTATCTTTGAGGGCATCTGTAGAGATTGGGTAATCCACTGTGCTTATCCTTCTTTCTTTTATTATGTTCGTCATTCCATTGATGTTTAATCACACAGATAACCGCAGGAATGATGAGAAATTCTTGGTAATCGTGACAAGATGGTTACAATACACTAATTCATACAATAGGGGATATGACATTGGAATTTTTGTTGGACTACGGCTTGTTTTTAGCCAAGATTGCGACCGTTGTAATCGCCATCATTGCAATTTTAGTGATAGCTAAATCTGTGGGTGGAAAATCAAGCGCAATTAAAGGTGAGCTGGAAATCACGAACCTATCTGAGCACCACAAACAAACGATTGAACAGCTAGAGCACCATTTGCATGATGATGCTTTCATCAAAGCACGTGATAAAGCAGAAAAGAAAGCGGAAAAAGAAAAAGTAAAATCACGTGGCAAAGAAGTGAAGAAAGCAGCGAAAGAGGGTGAGCTTGATAGCAAGCGTGAACCACACCTATTCGTTCTCGACTTTAATGGCAGCATTGATGCGAAAGAAGTGGCTTCTCTACGTGAAGAGGTAACGGCGGTTTTGGCTGTTGCTCGCGAAGGTGACGAAGTCTTGCTTAAGCTTGAGTCTGGCGGTGGCATGGTTCACGGCTATGGTCTGGCGTCTTCTCAACTTGACCGTATCAAAGCGGCAGGTCTGCCTCTGACTATCTCGGTAGATAAAGTCGCAGCAAGTGGCGGTTACATGATGGCATGTATCGCAGACAAAATCGTATCTGCACCGTTTGCTATTGTTGGTTCTATTGGTGTTATCGCTCAACTGCCAAACTTCAACAAACTGCTTAAAAAGCACGACATTGAATTCGAACAGCTAACGGCAGGTGAGTACAAACGCACGCTTACTATGTTTGGTGAGAACAGTGATAAAGCACGCGAGAAGTTTAAAGAAGAGCTAGAGGAAACTCATGGTTTGTTTAAAGATTTCATCCGTGACCACAGACCTGCGCTAGATCTTGAAAAAGTAGCAACGGGTGAGCACTGGTTTGGTACACAAGCGCATGAACTTGGGCTGGTGGATGAGATTAGCACTTCTGATGATTTAGTCGTAGCGGCATGTAAGGACAAAACAGTTCTAGCGATTCACTACGTACAGAAGAAAAAGCTG
This sequence comes from Vibrio sp. 1F279, assembly GCF_041439815.1. NCBI lineage: Bacteria > Pseudomonadati > Pseudomonadota > Gammaproteobacteria > Vibrionales > Vibrionaceae > Vibrio > Vibrio sp. 1F279. The sequence continues at coordinate 16,209 of NZ_JBGOOU010000021.1, forward strand.
TCAGACAAACTAGCGGGCGTGGCAGGTAAATCTGCAGACAGTGTGCTGATGAAGCTGATTGAACGCGGCCAAAAGCCGATTGTTTAAGCTTATTGAGTTCTAGTTCTAGGTTTAGTGCCTTACGTTCATTTGCAGACGTTTGAGCCTTAAAAAGAAAGCGCATAAGTCATCAGACTTATGCGCTTTTTTATTGCTCCACTTCCGAGCGGGTGACCACTATGTTGTAGGGGGAGCGGAGTTTTATACCAAGCACTGACTTACTGTGATTGATATTAAATCTTGGCTCCATAGTCATTACGCTTTGGACAAGTAGTCAGAATCTCTCGATGACCTGTGTCTTTGAGCTCTTCCAGAATCACATCAAAGCCCCATAAGCGATAGAGATGTTTCATCACTTCGTCGTAGCCTTTATCAAGCGGGATACGGCCGTGAGGCACATACTGCAGTGTCATCGAGCGGTCACCGCGAACAGCGACATTAAACACCTGAATATTCGGCTCAAGATTGCTTAGGTTGTATTGCGCCGCAAGCTTTTCACGAATCAAGCGATAGCCTGGGTCATCGTGAATAGCGCTTATCTCAATGGTGTTTTTGCGGTCGTCGTCGAGCACAGAGAACAACTTAAAGTCTCGAATGATTTTTGGTGAAAGGTATTGGCTGATAAAGCTTTCATCTTTGAAATTGTGCATGGCAAAGTGCACCGCCTCTAACCAATCACTTCCGGCTAACTCAGGGAACCATTCTTTGTCTTCATCAGTTGGTTCTTCACAGATACGTCGAATGTCTCTAAACATCGCAAAGCCAAGCGCATAAGGGTTTATTCCGCTGAAATAAGGGCTATTGTAGGCGGGTTGAGCAACCACACTGGTGTGGCTGTGTAGGAATTCTAAGATAAACTTATCACTCACCAAGCCTTCGTCGTAAAGGTGGTTAAGAATGGTGTAATGCCAGAAGGTTGCCCAACCCTCATTCATTACTTGAGTTTGTTTCTGAGGATAGAAGTATTGGCTTACCTTACGAACAATACGAACACACTCTCGCTGCCAAGGTTCAAGCAGTGGGGCGTTCTTCTCAATAAAATAGAGAATGTTTTCTTGAGGCTCACTAGGGAAACGTATCTTGGTTTCTTCTTCCTTACTTTTGTTCTGAGGAACCGTTCTCCAAAGTTCATTCACTTGAGATTGCAGGTAAGCTTCACGTTCTTCTTGTCTTGCGGTTTCTTCCGCAATGGAAATCTTCTCTGGGCGTTTGTATCTGTCTACGCCGTAGTTCATGAGAGCATGACAAGAATCGAGAAGTTTCTCGACTTCAGCCACACCGTATTTTTCTTCGCAATCGGTAATGTATTTTTTCGCGAACAATAGATAGTCGATAATCGAGCTTGCATCAGTCCAGGTTTGGAACAGGTAATTACCCTTAAAGAACGAGTTATGACCGTAACAGGCGTGCGCCATTACCAACGCTTGCATGGTGACCGTGTTCTCTTCCATTAAGTAAGCGATACACGGATCTGAGTTGATCACGATTTCGTACGCTAAGCCCATTTGGCCGTGTTTGTAGTTTTGTTCGGTTTGGATGAATTTCTTACCAAAAGACCAGTGGTTGTAATTGATGGGCATACCAATACTGGAGTAAGCATCCATCATCTGCTCAGAGGTAATCACTTCAATCTGGTTCGGGTAAGTGTCTAAACGGTAATGCTGCGCTACACGCTTAATTTCTACGTGATATTGCTCTAAGAGGTTGAACGTCCAATCTGGACCATCAGGCAGCATCTTGTCGTTTCTCTTCTGTGTCGCTTTGTCTTTTTCTGCAACGTTTGATTTCGCTGTCATGGCAAGCCCCCTTACGCTGTCTCTTTCTGGAACAGTTCTCTAAACACAGGAAAAATATCATCCACCGTTTTAATGTTCTTCATGGCGAAGTTATCGAAGCTCGCTTCTAGCTTCTCGTACTCGTGCCAAAGCGTTTGGTGTGAACGGCGCGTAATCTCGATGTAAGAGTAATATTGGCAAGTCGGCAATAGCGTATTGACCAGCAGTTCTTTACAGCGAGGCGAGTCATCAGCCCAGTTATCTCCATCAGAAGCTTGTGCTGCGTAGATATTCCACTCATTAGCAGGATAACGATCTGCGACAATTTCTTTCATTAGTTTTAGTGCACTAGAAACGATGGTGCCGCCCGTCTCTTGCGAGTAGAAGAACTCATGTTCATCAACTTCTTTAGCCTGAGTATGGTGACGAATAAACACTACATCGACGTTTTCATAAGTACGGTTTAAGAACAGGTAGAGCAGCACATAAAAGCGCTTAGCGATGTCTTTGGTTGCTTGATCCATTGATCCAGACACATCCATTAGACAGAACATTACCGCTTGGCTGGATGGAATAGGGCGCTTCTCGTAATTTTTGTAACGTAAATCGAAGGTGTCAATGAATGGCACGCTCTCAATGCGTTTACGCAGTTCGGCGATCTCTTCTTTTAGACGTGTTTCTTCAAAGGGTTGTGCAGGCTCAGTCATTTTAACTTGGTCGAGCTGCTCCATTAGAGTATTTAATTCACGCTTTCTGCCCGCCGTCATCGCCGTTCTTCGAGCGAGAGATTGTTGTAGAGAGCGGACAATAGCGATGTTGGATGGAATCCCCGCACTTTGGTAACCGGAGCGGTGTATCTTCCACTCAGTGATTTTGTTGACCTGATTTTTTTCAAGATTAGGGAGTGCCAAATCCTCAAAGAGAATGTCTAGGTACTCATCCTTTGATATTTGGAAAGTAAATTCGTCTTGGCCTTCGCCATCAGGGCTTGCATCACCTTGACCTGAACCGCCGCCTTGACCACCACCTTTAGGGCGCTCGATCTTGTCACCCGTGATGAACTGGTCATTACCTGGGTGAACTCGTTCTCTTACGCCGCCTTGACCTTGGTGAAAGCTTGGCTCTTTGATGTCTTTATGAGGAATAGTGACGTCTTCACCGGTTTCAGTATTGGTGATTGAGCGTCGGTTGACTGCATCGGCCACAGATTCTTTGATTTGCTCTTTATGGCGTCGTAAGAAACGCTGTCTGTTCACAGCACTCTTATTCTTGCCATTGAGCCTCCGATCGATAAATTGTGCCATAAGAACTCCCTCTCAGCTGATGTTGCGATCCTACTTTTTATTCGGGTATAAGAGTTATTAGTTTACTAAAGCTATTCGTTCGTTAGGGTATAAAGTTATTGGTTTGTACGAGCTGCCCAATTGAGCAGCTCAATACAGTTTGGTTATGAGGATTTACGAACTCTTAGGTACCACTCAGATAGCAGTCTCACTTGTTTCTCGGTGTAGCCTTTTTCCATCATACGAGCAACGAAGTCGTCATGTTTTTTCTGATCATCCGTTGAGGTCTTAGCATTGAACGAAATAACAGGAAGCAGTTCTTCTGTGTTAGAGAACATTTTCTTCTCAATCACAGTGCGCAGTTTCTCGTAGCTTGTCCAAACTGGGTTTTGACCGTTATTGTTGGCTTTGGCACGAAGCACAAAGTTCACAATCTCATTTCGGAAGTCTTTAGGATTACTGATACCGGCTGTTTTCTCGATTTTCTCTAGTTCACCATTCAGAGAAGCACGGTCAAATAGCTGGCCTGTTTCTGGATCGCGGTACTCTTGGTCTTGAATCCAGAAGTCTGCGTAGGTGACATAGCGGTCGAAGATATTCTGACCGTACTCAGAGTAAGACTCTAGGTAAGCGGTTTGAATTTCTTTACCGATGAACTCTACGTAGCGTGGCACTAGGTATCCTTTCAAAAACTCTAGATACTTCTCGGCGGTCTCTTGAGGGAATTGCTCACGTTCGATTTGCTGTTCAATCACATAGAACAGGTGCACTGGGTTTGCGGCTACTTCGGCTTGGTCGAAGTTAAACACACGAGACAGGATCTTAAAGGCGAAACGCGTTGATAGCCCAGACATGCCTTCGTCAACACCCGCATAATCTCGGTACTCTTGGTAGCTCTTCGCTTTTGGATCGGTGTCTTTTAGAGTTTCACCATCGTAAACCCGCATTTTTGAGAACAGAGAAGAGTTTTCTGGCTCTTTCAGTCTCGATAGGATGCTGAATTGCGATAGCAGATCGAGTGTGCTTGGCGAACAAGGGGCTTTGGACAGCTCACTGTGCTCAAGCAGTTTTTGGTAGATCTTAACTTCTTCAGAGACGCGCAGACAGTAAGGGACTTTTACAATGTACACACGGTCGAGGAAGGCTTCGTTGTTTTTGTTGTTACGGAAGGTCTGCCACTCAGATTCATTAGAGTGAGCCAGAATCATACCGTCAAATGGCAGTGCAGAAAGCCCTTCGGTACCGTTGAAGTTACCTTCTTGTGTTGCCGTTAGGAGTGGGTGCAAGACTTTGATTGGCGCCTTGAACATCTCTACAAATTCCATCACACCTTGGTTTGCTTTACACAGTGCACCAGAGTAACTGTAGGCATCAGGGGCATCTTGAGAAAAGTGCTCAAGTTTACGAATATCGACTTTACCTACAAGTGAAGAGATATCTTGGTTGTTTTCATCACCAGGTTCTGTCTTCGCGATCGCAACTTGGTCGAGAATCGAAGGGCGTAGTTTGATGACTTTGAATCTAGAGATATCACCACCGAAATCATGGAGGCGTTTCGCTGCCCAAGGAGACATGATAGAGCGTATGTAACGTTTCTCTATTCCGTACTCTTGTTTCAAAAGCTCGCCATCTTCGTTTACGTCAAATAGACAGAAGGGGTGATCATTCACTGGGCTTCGCTCACCATCGGCAGACAGCACATAGATTGGTAGCTTTTGCATCAGTGCTTTGAGTTTTTCAGCAAGGGAAGATTTACCACCGCCCACAGGGCCAAGTAGATAAAGGATTTGCTTACGTTCTTCTAAACCTTGCGCTGCATGTTTTAGATAAGAAACAATCTGTTCAATCGCGTCTTCCATGCCGTAGAAATCTTTAAATTCACTGTAGCGTGAGATGACACGGTTCGAGAAAATACGACTTAGTTGAGGATCTTGAGCAGTGTCAATGACCTCCGGTTCGCCAATGGCGAGTAATAAGCGCTCGGCAGCATTCGCGTAAGCACTTTTATCGTCTTTACACAGCCCTAAGAACTCTTGCAATGTCAGCTCTTCTTCCTTGGCTGCTTCATAACGTGATTGATAGTGGTCAAAAATACTCATAGTCACATTCCCCTTGTTAACCAGTCAAAACTGACGAGCGATTGAAAAATAGGCTCTCCCTACATTTTAAGGTTAGACCCGCTTCGACAATTTTGCTTAACAATTATGTATTTATTTACAATTTTGCGTGTGAAAAACGTAGCGAGCGCAATAGGCAACTTGAGGCGTGTGGAATCGAATTATTTTACATTCGAGCGGATCTAACCGTTTGTTTTGTGATTTTAGGTCGCTTAACAATACTCACACTGGATTTATGTGTATTAGATGTATAACTGAGCTCTATTGATTTTTTGGAATGAAGTACCATATAATGCGCTGCGTTATCCAATGTTGCTCAATAAATAGGTAAATATAGTGAAGAATAATGGGTTAAAAATAGTGGCTATCAGTGTGGCGTTACTGGCTTCGACAGTAACGCATGCAAAAATATCGCAGTGGTCATTGGGCGTTGCCGCCTCTTATTCTCCTGCTGTCTATAAAGAGACGCCGTCAAATCGTACGGTGATCCCCATGATTGGTTATGAAGGTGAGCATTTTTTCATGCGTGGATTCAGTGCTGGTTATCGCTTGCTACCTGCAGGTTCACCACAGAATATTGTGTTTAGAGCGGTTTATGATCCAAGAACATTAAAGCCAAGTGACTCTGATAATGCTGATATCCAGAAGTTAGATGAGCGTAAAGCGTCGGTGTTGGGAGGTGTAAGCTATCAAGTGATTACATTGGTCGGTATGTTTGAAGCGACAGCGGGCTCAGACTTAGGGTTTAGGCACAATGGCATCTATGCAGAAGCGGCATGGCGCCTACCAATTCGTCGCAATGGCTGGGCGATTACACCATCTATTGGTTACTCGTATAACAGTAAGCGTTTGAATAATCACCTGTACGGAGTGAGTTCATCGGAAGCGGCGAGAACCAATTTAGATGAATTTGACGCTGACTGGGATGGCCAATACTTTATCGGTTTAGGTGGTTATCTGCATGTGACGCCAAATGTTCGAGTAACCGGCGGTGTGCGATATACCAACCTTGAAGGTGATATTGAAAATAGCCCAATACTTGAAAGTGGCATTAACATGGCCGCTAACGTCGGTGTCGCTTATGTATTCTAGGTGCTTTGGCTTATCGCTTCATATATGAATATTAAAAAAGGGTTACTCATGATGAGTAACCCTTTTTTGAAATTTTATAAGCCCACTTAAAGCTAATCTTCTAAGCACTAAGCACTAAAAATTTGAGATAGCTCTGTCGCACATAGGTGGTACTGACGAGGGCAGTTACGCCACGTTGTTAGCATGCGACGGTACTTTTCTAACATTGGCATTTGGCTATTGAAGTGGTGATCTGCTTTGTCAAATTGAGGGTAAAGTCCTTCAGAATCAACAAGGAAACGCACGTAATGTACGATTTGTGCTTCAGAAGCGATATCGAAACCTAGGAATTGTAGACGACGTTGGTCGACTTCCGCACGCTCTTGATCTGCAAGCATTTTATTCGACTCTTGCATCGCATGGTACATCTCCATAATGTCGATAATTTCGCGACATTCTGCTTCAGTTAAACAACCAAATTCTTTGTTAAGCTCACGCATTTGGAGTTCGTAACCACGTTCTACAATCGTTTGTAGACGCTGGTATTTAGCTGAGTTCTCAGGATCCATTTGAGACATTAGGTAGTATTGATTTGATAGAATTAGACGCTGAGCATTGGTCATTTCCATGGGAGGAACCTCACTAAAAAACTAAATGTTATATTATTTTGTTGCAGTAAGAGTAACAGCATTCCTAAGAGTGGAAACATGATCTCAACACGGATTTAATATGATTTTTTGAATTGATAAACAAAAGTTGTAAAGAAAAGTGAAAGGATTGTTTTAACCAAAAAAGAAAACGCCCCAATCGAAATTGAGGCGTTTGAAATCACTATTAACGTAAGTCTAAATTAGTATTTTACGCTTGAATGGTATTGACTGAGGATAGCAACAATCTCGTCCATTTTTTCTTTGCTTGGCGGATTTGTACCTTCAAGAGGATAGTCGTGACCCAATGCTTCCCACTTATGAGCACCTAGCTTGTGGTATGGAAGCAGTTCTACTTTTTCGATGTTATCCATGTCCTTAATGAATTCACCCAGAAGATGCGCATCTTCTGGCGTATCTGTGTAGCCAGGAACAATCACATAACGAATCCACGTCTTCTTACCTATTTTGTGTAGGTAGCGTGCAAAATCCAGAGTACGTCGGTTTGATACACCAATGAAATCGTGGTGAATTTCATCTCGCATATGTTTAAGATCCAGCATTACCAGATCAGAGGCTTCTAGTACTTCATCGACCACTTCAGTGTGTTTACGAATATAGCCATTAGTATCAAGACAAGTGTGGATGCCTTCAGCTTGAGCCGCGCGGAAAAAATCACGAACAAACTCAGGTTGTAGCATCGCTTCGCCACCTGAACAGGTGATACCACCGCCAGAGGCTTTCATGAAATGACGGTATGATTTTGCTTCGTTAATGATCTCTTCGACCGTTACTTCCTTTCCGTCATGAAGATCCCATGTATCGCGATTATGGCAGTACATACAACGCATTAAGCAGCCTTGAAGAAACACAATAAAGCGGATACCAGGGCCATCGACAGTACCACAAGATTCGAATGAGTGAATGCGACCAGTTGTAGACATGAGCTATTCTCGTATAGGAATTTATACCGTTTATTTTATTACAAAAACGGTACATAAAATAGGGTCAAATAGTAACTAGGTCTTTAAAAATAAAGGCAATCACCTGTGAAGATGATTGCCTTTATTTAACTTGAAAAGCAGGCGGTGAAAGCCTTTTCTATGGCTAGAAGAAAGCAAACATAGTGATGCCACCAGTACCGTACACTGACTTTGTTGCTTCTTGGTAATCGGGTGTTTTTGCGGTAAGTGCGAAAGAAGCACCAACGTATCGGTTATACCAAGCAACACCAAGTACGGCTGTCGCTTGAATGTTTTCTAAAGTGACATCGTAGATCGCAGGATCTTTGTCATTTTTCTTTGCGTAATCATTAACACCTGAGCGATCCCCTTCGACAGTCAGGTCATTAAATCGGTAACGCCCTTCAAGACCTGCGTAAGTAAACCAACCTGTATTTGAAGCACCTATCATGCCTGCTTTGAATGGGTTTTCTGTGCTGATGTTCGCTGCGCCAAAGTTGCCGCCCAAGTCAGTACCCCAACGGAACATAAATCCAGTAGAAATGTCGCTTCTAAAATTACCAACGTTGATCTCTGATACGTTAGATATCTCGAAGTCAGTATTCGCTAATGCTTGATTACGCATTAGGTTGAAATGACTTAAGTAACCAAGGCTACCTGCGTACTCATCATCAACTTGATACTTCCAACCCATAGGTTCGTCTGATTTAGTGATTGAGTGAACCAGTTTTTGAGCGTCTTCGGAAAGTGCGCGCTCGCCTGTAGTACCAAACGTGATGTTAAAACGCTGGGCTTGTTGTGGGTTCAAGCTGATGTAGTTGAATTCTGTATGTAGGTAACCTGCGTATGGACGATCATTGGTTGATGGCTTTTCTAATTCAATGTCAGAAGGCGTGTACATCTTGTGACCAATGGTGATTTCCCATTTATCTAAAGAGCTTGCGCCCCAATAGGAAAGGCTTAATGGTTTTACCCAAGCGTATGGCGTAATACTTGACGATGTGTAACCCAGAAATAAACCGTTGGTATAGTCTTGGTCGACACCAAAGATACCATCGTTGTCTAACGCAAAAGTTAACGTAGAGCGTTCAGATGCCAGTGATGAACAAGAGAGGAGAATCAGTGGTAAATAACGAAGGTATTTCATGTAGCGGTTACTCTAAAATGATGAACAGAAATAGTACCGTAGTTTGAGTGGATTTGTAGAAAAAAAGTGAATGCGAGTGTGCTTTTTGTGGCCAATCTAATCTTTCTTAGGGGAGGGTTATTGATGAGATTTAGGGTAGATATAAAAAAGCCCCGCACATTGGCGAGGCTAATAGTTTTTACTGTCTATTGAGCGTGAGCTTATAGAGACTCAGTAAATGTACGTGCGATTACGTCAGCTTGCTGCTCTGTAGTCAGAGAGTTAAAGCGTACAGCGTAACCAGAAACACGAATCGTTAGCTGAGGGTATTTCTCAGGGTGCTTAACTGCGTCTTCTAGAGTTTCACGGTTAAGAACGTTCACGTTAAGGTGTTGACCACCTTCAATGCCAGCTTCGTGGTGGAAGTAACCATCCATTAGGCCTGCAAGGTTAGCACGTTGGCTATCTTCTTCTTTACCTAGCGCGTTTGGCACGATAGAGAAAGTGTAAGAGATACCATCTTGAGCATCAGCAAACGGTAGTTTACCTACAGACGTTAGTGAAGCTACAGCGCCTTTCTCATCACGACCGTGCATTGGGTTTGCACCAGGAGCGAAAGGAGCACCAGCACGACGACCGTCTGGAGTGTTACCTGTTTTCTTACCGTATACCACGTTAGACGTGATAGTAAGAACTGACTGTGTAGGGATTGAATCACGGTAAGTCTTAAGCTTACGGATCTTGTTCATGAACGTAGAAACTAGTTCACAAGCAATGTCATCTACACGAGAGTCGTTGTTACCGTATTTAGGGTAATCGCCTTCGATTTCGAAGTCAGTTGCAATGCCATCTTCGTCGCGGATTGGTTTAACAGTCGCGAATTTGATTGCAGACAGTGAGTCAGCAGCAACAGACAGACCAGCGATACCACAAGCCATAGTACGACGAACGTCACGGTCATGAAGAGCCATTAGAGACGCTTCGTAGCTGTACTTGTCGTGCATGAAGTGGATGCTGTTTAGCGCAGTCACGTATTGCTTAGCTAACCAATCCATGAATGTGTCTAGGCGACCCATTACGTCATCGTAGTTAAGTACTTCGTCAGTGATCTTGTCGCCAACTGGGCCAACTTGCATTTTAAGCTTCTCATCAACGCCGCCGTTGATTGCGTAAAGCATAGTTTTTGCAAGGTTAGCACGAGCGCCGAAGAACTGCATTTGCTTACCAACGATCATTGGTGATACACAACAAGCGATTGCGTAATCATCAGAACCAAGGTCAGGACGCATTAGGTCATCATTTTCGTACTGGATAGAAGAAGTATCGATAGATACCTTCGCACAGAAACGCTTGAAGCCGTCAGGTAGTTGCTCAGACCAAAGAACTGTGATGTTTGGCTCTGGAGAAGGACCCATAGTGTATAGAGAGTTAAGGAAACGGAAGTTCGAACGCGTTACTAGCGTACGACCATCAACACCCATACCACCCATAGATTCTGTAGCCCAGATTGGGTCGCCAGAGAATAGCTCATCGTACTCAGGAGTACGTAGGAAACGAACCATACGCAGCTTCATTACGAAGTGGTCGATCATCTCTTGTGCTTGGTCTTCTGTGATTTTGCCAGCAGCGATATCACGCTCGATGTAGATGTCTAGGAAAGTCGAAGTACGACCTAGAGACATTGCAGCACCGTTTTGAGATTTAACTGCAGCTAGGTAGCCGAAGTAAGTCCACTGAATAGCTTCTTGAGCAGTTTGAGCTGGCTCAGAGATATCGAAACCGTATTTCTCAGCCATTTGCTTGATTTGACCTAGAGCACGATGTTGCTCAGAGATCTCTTCACGCAATTGCATTGTAGCAGCAAGATCTTCGCCGTTCTCGAAACGCTCTTGTAGAGAAGCGAATTGAGCAGCTTTGTCTTTCATTAGGAAGTTGATACCGTAAAGTGCAACACGACGGTAGTCACCAATGATACGACCACGGCCGTAAGCATCAGGAAGACCAGTCAGAACACCAGACTTACGACATTTTAGGATATCAGGAGTGTAGATATCGAAAACGCCAGCATTGTGTGTTTTGCGGTATTCTGAGTAGATTTTTGAAACCATTGGGTCAAGAGTTTCACCGTATGCTTTACAAGAACCTTCAACCATACGTACACCACCGTTAGGGATGATTGCACGTTTTAGTGGCTTCTCAGTTTGTAGACCAACGATAGTCTCAAGATCTTTCTCAATGTAACCTGCATCGTGAGCAGTAATGGTAGAGATAACAGAAGTATCGAAATCTACAGGTGCTTTAGTTGCGTTTTCCTGTTTGATACCTTCCATTACCGAAGACCAAAGCTTGTTAGTTGCTTCAGTACCCTCAGAAACTAGGAAAGACTCGTCGCCTTCATATGGCGTGTAGTTCTTTTGAATGAAATCACGAACGTTTACTTCGCTTTGCCACTCACCTGCAGCAAAATCTTCCCAAGCTTTAGCAAATTGCTCTGCCATGACATACCTACCTTTTTAGTAGAAAAAATACGTACATTAACACTGTTGAGCCAGCGCCCCTCGTAAGGGTAGTACACTCTTATTAATAACAATATATATGAGCATATGAGCGTCATATGGTTATATATATTGTCACTACCTTTTATATGTTGTCTTTACTCTATGTATTCAAGACTACGCTAAAAAATTTCTGCAAACCTTAAACTGAATCAATAAATGCCAAAAAAAGTTGAAAAAATTTGAGTGACAGGGGTTGCCACCCAAACTTTTTTTTAATCCCAATACTACTTTTGTGTAGTAATGAGCATTATAGCCAAGCTTTTAGGCCATATTGACTTTCTAGCATACCAACTGCAAGCATTGCTACTAAACAGATAACTAAAACGCCAACTGGGATTACAATCTTGTCTACAAATGATAGACGCTTCGCACGCTCTTTATCACCAATTAGACCGTTGTTATCAAGAAGCATAGTCAGAGCCCATGCTAATACAGGGTTAACAACCGCTGAACCGAAGATACAGATACCAGCTGCTTGAGAATCCTTTGAATCCTTAACCATTTGCATACCCGCTTCAAGTAGAGGTAGAGATACACCTACAAGTAGCGCAACACGCATCACTGGTGGCCAGACTGCAACGTCCATTGGGAAACCAAGAATCGCAACAATAATACATAGAGAACCAAGCAAGATTGCGCCGCCAGGAATTGGACGTTTCGCGATTGCTGCTGGGATCATGTAAGTACCCCAAGAAGAAGTGATGTTACCACCACCAACCGCTGTACCTACCATTTGACGCACAGAACACATAGTCATAGTGTCATCAACGTCCATCAGAACTTTTTCAGAACGTTTAGGGTAGTTTAGTTCTTGGAAGATACGGTGACCTAGGAAATCTGGTGACCACATCGCTACCGCTAGGATTGCAAATGGTAGAGAAGCGATGAAGTGTTCAACGTTTGGCAAGCCAAGCATCCAACCTTCAGAAGTCGAACCCCACCAGTAAACTGGGTTTAGGTTTGGGATACCCATTTCAGTTTCGAATACGATATCGAAACCAGCGCCCAATGCTAATGCAATAGCAAGGCCTGTGAATGCACAAACTGGGATAGCTAACCAACGCTTGTTCACTTTTGCTAAGAAAGCATAGATAGCAATAGTAATAGCAAGAACGATTAAACCAACGTAACCCATGCTACCCGCTTCAACAGTAGAAGATTGAAGACCAACCGCCCATGCTTGAATCGAGTTAATTTGGCTCATGGTACCCGTTAGGCCTAAGAAAATGAGCAAGCCACCAGCGGTACCTTCCGAAGTCAGGTTAACCAGCTTGGAGCCGCCTTTTAGGAAACTTAGGATTAGACCGAAGACACCGATAAGGATAGCCAATGCAAGAGGGTGAGCACCAGCGAGAGCGATGGTACCAATAAGAGGAATCATTGGGCCGTGGTTACCGGCAAGGTTTGCTTTAGGGTTGAAGAAACCAGAAGCAAGGATACAGAACAGCAGTGCAGGAATCAGCATTTCTACACGAGCAACTTCAATCGCGAAGTCTTTACCTAGGTTTACGTGATCCCAAGCTTGAGTTAGGCCATCAGCCCAAGACATCATTACTGCAGAGTACATCGCGATGATACCGATGGTACCAGCAAGTGCAGGAACAAGATCTTCAAGTTCAAAACGGAAATCACGGCCTGGAAGGTTTAGGCCAAAACGACGAGGCTTCATGATTTGAAGTTCGTGATCTAAGTAATCTGAGCGGCTCTCAAATTCAGAAGCAGGGCGGTGTAGCTCTTTATAGCTTTTCTCTTCTACTTCAGAGTTCGCATTATTCACAACGTCTGACATAGATTCCTCATATTTTTATGTTAGTAATTCTAAAATTGAATTATAAAATTTCGCGTAATTGCGTTATTTCTTAGTTATAACTTATTAATATTATGTTGCACGGATTTGATGTGCTTTATGCAGCTAAGTTAAAAGAAATGTTTGGCATTTTTAATGCCTTATTCTTTGCTGCTGAGTCTAACAAGCTTACCCTTTAGGGTGATTGATCTTGATCACTTTATGAGTTTATGTGAAAGAAAGCTACAAAACGAAGCGATTCATTAACGTACCGTTGATGAATTGTGTAATTAGTTTTCACAAATTGACGTTAGCTATCTTCTTCATGCCTTGCTCTACATAGCATCAGCTGGATACCTCTGACTTACTGAGTGGTTTCACTATTAGCAACTGGTCTCTTAGTTGCCTATGAAGTTTTAACCACTCAACGGCCTTTAAATGACGTTCTCGTATAGTGAGTTTGGTGTACTACTGCGGGTGTTAGATTTTGTCGGAAGCGCAGTTTTTAAGTTCACAAAACGTGTTTTTCTTGTGAGGCATCAAGCTACGAGAATCTCATTTTGATTAACTTTATTTAAACAATGTCAGAGTCGCAATTACAGCTTGTTGATACATTTCATTCAGTAAATTGAGACTAAAACGCTATTCATTGCATAATAAGTCAGAGTTAATCGCTATTTATTCTCAATTATTAGGTTAATAATTTGTTGCATGTTGTTTCGTGTGGTGCTAATTTGTATCGCATGAAAAGGTCGGAGTACCTTGCATTTTCACAAACTTGGGAGAGAAAGCGCATGAAAGATGTACCAGCGCTGGACATAAAGGATTTACACAAAACGTTTGGTCAAAATGAAGTTTTAAAGGGAATTTCACTTTCTGCGCATAAAGGCGATGTAGTATCGATTATCGGATCTTCAGGGTCGGGTAAAAGTACTTTCCTTAGATGTATCAACCTTTTAGAGACACCTACTGCTGGCGAGATTTGGGTTAATGGTGAATTAATTCAAATGAAAAACAACCGCCAAGGTGTTTCTGTTCCTGCCAATGAAAAACAAGTACAGCGAATCCGTTCTCGCTTAGCAATGGTTTTTCAGGGTTTCAACCTGTGGTCTCATCTGACCGTTCTCGAAAATGTTATCGAAGCGCCTGTTCACGTCTTAGGTGTACCTAAAGCACAAGCGATTGAAAATGCTGAGCTGCTACTGAAGAAAGTAGGGCTATATGAACGCAAAGATTACTACCCGGGTCATTTATCTGGCGGGCAACAACAGCGTGCTGCGATTGCAAGAGCGTTAGCGGTTGATCCTGAAGTAATGCTATTTGATGAACCAACATCGGCACTTGATCCTGAGTTAGTAGGGGAAGTACTTGGTGTAATGCGCGATCTAGCAGAAGAAGGAAGAACCATGCTTGTGGTAACACATGAAATGGCTTTTGCTCGTGACGTATCAAATCATGTGATGTTCTTACATCAAGGCTTGGTGGAAGAACAGGGCGATCCAGCTAAACTGTTTACTGAGCCTGAATCTGAGCGATTACAACAATTTATATCATCGATTTACTAATCAGAATTGAAATGATGTTGCTAAGGTAAATGGCGACAGTGTTAACAATGAAACACAACAAGTAAGTTAATAAGTAACAACAAACACAATATTAAAATTAGCAAAACATAAAAACCTAAATCACAGGAGTAGGGATATGAAAAAGTGGTTATTAGTCGCGGCACTTGCTGCAACTGCTGCAACGGGCGTAGCTCAAGCAAAAGAATGGAAAACAGTACGTTTCGGTATTGAAGGTGCTTACCCTCCATTTAGCTGGACAGAAGCTGACGGTTCGCTGAAAGGCTTCGATGTCGATATGGCTAACGCGCTTTGTACTGAAATGCAGGTGAAGTGTAAGATCGTTGCACAAGATTGGGATGGTATTATTCCTTCTCTGCTTGCTCGTAAATATGATGCGATCATTGCGGCAATGTCTATCACGGAAGAGCGTAAGAAAAAGATCGATTTCACAGGTAAATACGCACTTATCCCGAACAAGTTCATCGCTAAAAAAGGTGCAGGCCTTAACTTTGATGATCTAAGTGGTCAAAAAATTGCCGTTCAACGTGCAACAACTCACGACAAGTACCTAACAGATAACTACGGCGACACAGTAGAAATCGTTCGTTACGGTTCATTTGACGAAGCTTACCTTGATCTAGCTAACGGTCGTGTTGCTGCTGTACTGGGTGATGCATCTGCTCTAGAAGAAGGTGTACTAAACAAAGCGGGTGGTGAAGACTACGAGTTTGTTGGTCCATCACTAACTGATCCTAAGTGGTTCGGTGAAGGTTTTGGTATTGCTCTACGTAAGCAAGACAAAGATCTGACTAAGCAATTAGATGCTGCAATCCTTTCACTACGTGAAAAAGGCATCTACCAAGATATCGCTGCTAAATACTTCAACTACGACGTATACGGTAAGTAATCTTTAGCGTCACTTCTTAAGGGAGAGGATCACCTCTCCCTGTCTTACCAACTTTTTCGCAGTTCTGTTGGAATTCATTATGTTTGATTTACAAGGATATGAAGCGTCGATCCTGAAAGGGGCGGTGCTTACAATTGAAGTTGCCTTGCTGTCGCTAATTTTAGCTATGGTTCTTGGTATGCTAGGTGCCTTAGCTAAACTCGCGCCTTATCGCTGGGCTCGTGCTATTGCAACCCTCTACACAACCGTTATTCGCGGCATACCCGATCTGGTATTGATGATGCTGATTTTCTTTGGTGGACAAATCCTTTTAAACAACAGTTTGTATTCCATCAATGAGTGGCTCAATGAGTGGTTCACATCAAGTGACCCTAACCACGAATGGACCGCTTA
This sequence comes from Vibrio sp. 1F279, assembly GCF_041439815.1. Lineage (NCBI taxonomy): Bacteria > Pseudomonadati > Pseudomonadota > Gammaproteobacteria > Vibrionales > Vibrionaceae > Vibrio > Vibrio sp. 1F279. The sequence goes on from NZ_JBGOOU010000021.1 coordinate 32,438, forward strand.
CCTACCTGATTATATCGATGTTAGTCCATTTATTGCTGGTGTCTTAACTATTGGCTTCATCTTTGGCGCGTACATGGCAGAAACCTTCCGTGGTGCAATAATGGCTGTCGACAGCGGTGAGATGGAAGCGGCAAAGGCTTATGGCATGGGCCCTGTTTTAGCGTTCCGTCGTATTCTATTACCGCAAATGATTCGTCACGCACTGCCGGGGTTTGGTAATAACTGGTTGGTTTTACTAAAAACTACCGCGCTGGTTTCTATTATTGGCCTTGAAGACATGGTACGTGTTAGCGCTCTGGCGGCGGGTTCAACCAAAATGCCATTTACCTTCTATATGACGGTAGCAATCATCTTCTTATTCTTCACCAGTGTTTCGACGGGCTTACTTAAGCTGGTTGAACGTAAATTCAGTATCCACGCGAGGTAGTTATGGACTTTTCATTGATAATTGAAAGCCTGCCGATTTACCTTGGTGGTTTGTGGACAACGGCTTGGATGGTTTGTGTCGCTTTGATTGTTGGCTTATTCGTAGCCATACCATTAGCTATCGCTCGTAACAGTCCAAATATGATGATTAATGCACCAGCTTGGTCGTTCATTTATTTCTTCCGTGGTACGCCGTTATTGGTGCAGTTGTATCTGATTTACTACGGTATGGACCAGTTTTTCCCAGTAAAAGACACGCTTTGGGAAAACGCTTGGTTCTGTGCTCTAGTAGCATTCATTCTTAACACATCAGCATATACAGCAGAGATCATTCGTGGTGCTATTAATGGCTTACCGAAAGGTGAAGTTGAAGCAGCAAAAGCGTATGGTATGAGTACACCCAAGACATACCGCCGCATCATTTTACCAAGTGCTCTACGTCGTGCATTACCGGCTTACAGTAACGAAGTTATCTTTATGCTTCATGGTTCAGCGGTAGCAGGTATCGTAACCATTATGGATCTAACTGGTGCTGCACGTTTGGTCAACTCTCGCTACTACGCTCCATTCGAGTCTTTCCTAACTGCAGGTCTATTCTACATGGCGCTAACGTTTATCATCATTGCGATTTTTAAATTTGCAGAGAAGCGTTTCCTTGCTTACTTAAGGCCGTTAAGTTAACTCTACGATACAGATTTTCTTAGATAAACGGCGCTCTTGTAGCGCCGTTTTTAATTTCAATTCAATTGTTCGGGTTCTAATAAGTTTAAGTGGTATTTGTTAAATTCACTCCATAAATTACGAACCCATTAGTCGAATCAATTGACTTAAGTAAACCCATAGATACACTTGCTCCAATTTTTTTGAGTGTCGTATAACAATGAAAAAAAACATTTTATCTTTGTGTCTAATTCTGCCGTCGTCTCTACTACTTTCTGCATGTGGTGGTTCTAGTGATTCCGCTCAACCTCCGAGTAAAACGGCGGTACAAAAAGCACTTGAATCCGGAGATGCATCCCTTGTATCTAATGCCAATGAGTTTATTGACGCCAGCCAAACGCTCGTTGCCCAATACAAATCTGATTACAGTCAAATTAAACAGTCTCTGTCTAAAAATTCAGACGGCACGCCGCTGCGCAATCTTCATTGGGATCCAACACACGATGCCGCGATAATCTTACCAACTTACGGCTTCAACGATGTCATCCTGCAAACCAATAAAGCGATGCAGAGTGGATATACTGACCAAGAGCTTGCGATTGGTATTGCAGGTTATACATCGAGCGGTAGTCGTTACGCTGCGTTAACAAGTAACCCATTTCGAACTAAGCAACGTTCAACGGATTCAGTCAACGCAGAAATGGAAGTGTGGTTGAAAAACTTGGTGGGTTGGGCATCAGGCACAAGTTCACCTAAGAATGTTGTCTTGGCTCAGATGGATCAGTCTTATTATTTTCCTGATGACAAAGCAACGCGAAACTGGCTAACGAGCAACATCAATCCTTCGATGGTTATCAATGATGATAACGCCTGTGACGGCAGCAAATTAAGCCAATGTATTGAAACGAACAACCCTGATTTATTGATTTTGTCTCAAAAGTTAAATGATGGTGACGAAATTAACGATGTAATGACGGGGTTACGTTTGGCGTTCAACAAAAAGATTCCCGTACTGTATTTGCATCTTGATGGCGGTATGACGGACTTAGGCAACGCACTATTTGCAGAAATGCATATGACGTATGTTGGTGATAACTATTGGCGCAGGCTAGGGCTGTCAAATTGGGATTCAACGCAACTGATTGATCGAATGCCAGATAATATCGTCAAACAACAAGCACTTTTACAGCGCCTGAAACTCGATAGTTTCACTGTTGACTTGAATTTATGTGATGACAAATCTTGCCCAGATGAGTCCAACATGGATGAAGAGTTCTATAAGGCCGCGAACAGTATTCGTTCACACCTAACGACGCTTGATAGCAAAAAAATTGATCTCTTTGCATCCAAGAACTACGAATATGAAAAGCTGTTACTGCTACTTGCTGATCGCTACCGACAAGACGTTAAGTACCCAATGGGTAAAGACGTAACAGATAGAATCGACTTTCTTCGGTCGTATTACAGTGATTACGCGACATACAACACTCGACAACATAACGCAGCACAGCCGAGTTTAGGGAACTTCAGCACCAAGAACTTTAAGAATGTCCCTCTCATCACCAAGATTATTACTTTAGAGTCAAAGAAAAACTTCCGTGCGGCGGGTGTATATGCCTTACCGGGTAAGACGATCAAAGTGACGCGATTAGATAATAACAAAGTGGCAACGTCGATTGCCCTTAACACACTACGTAGCGGTGCGACTCATGAGTTTTCGGGTAAAGACGGCTATGCAAGGCCGAAGTTTTTGACTTCGGTAACTTACCCCGTAAAACATGGAGAAACGATATACCTGACCTCTGCCTATGGCGGGACATTACAAGTTCATTTTGATACCAACGATATCGATGTAGAGCTGCGTTTTGAAAATGTTGCCCAACACCCTGTTTGGCGAAGTCAAGCGGACAACGATAGCTTTGTCGCGCAGCTCGAAGAAGGTAACTTTGACTGGGCTGAGTTGGTGACTCCCGGATTTGAAGTTCACTCTAAACTAGACAAGATGAAAGAGTCTATCGGAGCTTCTGATTGGGCACAGCCGCATGATATGGCTCTCGCCACAGAGCGTTACGTACACAACCTTCCTCATGCACTTGCGGGTTTCAAAGGGCCAGGAATTGATGAAATTGCTGAAATACACCAATACGGAGAGGCAAAGGGCTGGGAAATTGCGAACATTGATATTGTAAAGCACATGAATGCCGATCAAGCGACTTGTGGTTACGGTTGTTCAGGAAACCCTTACGATGCTTATTGGTCTTTTCATCCTCTAGGGCATGGTGATTTGCACGAGCTTGGTCATGGACTGGAAAGAGGGCGTTTTAGATTCTCTGGGTGGGAAGGCCACTCAACAACCAACTACTATTCGTATTTCAGTAAATCAAAGTATTACAAAGATACGGCAAAGGTATCGTCTTGCCAAAGCCTAGACTTTAAAGGGCAGTATCAACTTTTACAGCAGAGCCGAACTCAGCCAGATCCAAACGCTTTTATGGCGGCTCAAAATCAAACGGGTTGGAGTTGGGGGGCTCGTATGTTCATTCAAATGATGATGTTGACTGAGCAGCAAGGTGTATTGAATTCAGGTTGGCATTTACTAGGGCGCTTACACTTGATTGAACGCGAGTTTAATCGCTTGAAAGCCAGTGATACTCTTTGGAACAACGGTAAAGGCTCTATTGGTTTTTCTGATTACACCAAACAAGAAGCCGAAGGCATCACCAACAATGACTGGATGCTTATCGCATTAAGCTACGTAGCAGAAAGGGATATGAAGCAATACTTAGATATGTGGGGATTCAGTTTCAGTGATAAAGCGAAGCAACAAGTCACAGCTCTTAGTCTAAGTAACATGCCTTTGACATATTTTGCATCGTCTAATCAAGGCTATTGCTTAGATGAATTTGCTAAGACGCCGTTAGATGTTGACGGCACGACCGCTTGGCCGCTTAATTAGGTATATGGCAGATAGAGTCACGAAGAAAAAAGAGAGGAGATATTAACTCCTCTCTTTCGTTATTCGCTTCTGGTTAGCCTAGTGAACACGATTTACCAGCTACTTGATATGGCTAAGTTCTGTTACCTAAAAGTAACTACTTAAACGTCGACCAAATTGGCGCGTGATCTGACGGTTTTTCGATGCCGCGTAGTTCGTAGTCGATGCCCGCTTCAGTACACTTGTCAGCAAGCTTCTGAGTCGCAAGTACCACATCAATGCGCAGGCCGCGGTTGTCCACGAAGCCTTTTGAGCGGTAATCAAACCATGAGTATTGATCGTTCACTTCAGGGTGTAGCAAACGGAAGCTGTCCACAAAGCCCCAGTCCATCAATATTTTCAACCATTCGCGCTCTTCTGGCTGGAAAGAACATTTACCTGTTTTCAACCAACGTTTTGCATTAGGTTCACCAATACCGATATCAATATCGGTAGGGCTGATATTAATGTCGCCCATCACAATCACTTGTTCATCTTTGTTGTGGTAATCGTTCAGGTACGTCATTAAGTCTTTGTAGAACTGGCGCTTGTACGGGTATTTGGTTTCATGCTTAATGTTGTCGCCTTGAGGGAAGTAACCATTTAGCACAGTGATCTTCTCACCATTGTCGTCTTCAAACGTCGCCATGATCATGCGTTTTTGATGGTCTTCGTTGTCTGTAGGAAAGCCTTTTTGTACCGAAATTGGCTCTTGCTTACAAAGCATCGCCACACCGTAGTGAGCCTTTTGACCGTGGAAGTAGACCTTGTAACCCATAGCTTCAACATCGGCTAGTGGGAAGGCTTCATCGTGCACTTTGATCTCTTGTAGACCAATCACATCAGGTTGGTGCTTATCGATAATAGCTTGAAGCTGATGAAGACGGGCTCTAAGGCCATTGATGTTGAAGCTAATTACTTTCATTTGTTTTTATACCTCTCGTAAACCCTTGTGATTGCTTGCTTTTCAAGGGCTTGCTGATTTGGTGGGTTTCATGATTAATCGTATTTAAGCATGCTTAATAATTTCTGTCGCCATTTTGTCGCCCCTAAATGGCGACAAAATGGTGTGAATACTCACTTTTACGCAGAATCTACTGAGTCTTTAGCAAGTCTAAAAAGAACGCGTATTCAAGTGCGTCTTCTTTTAATCGCTTAAATCGACCAGAAGCGCCACCGTGACCGGCTTCCATATCGGTTTTGAACAGCAGCACGTTGTTGTTTGTTTTCATCTCACGCAGCTTCGCCACCCACTTCATGGGTTCAAAGTATTGTACTTGTGAGTCATGCAAGCCTGTTGTTACCAACATGTTCGGGTAGCTTTGAGCCTTCACATTGTCATATGGTGAGTAACCTAGCATGTAATCGTAATAGGTTTTATCGTTCGGGTTGCCCCATTCGTCATACTCGTTGGTGGTAAGAGGAATCGATTCGTCAAGCATGGTTGTGACAACGTCCACAAACGGAACATGTGCTCCGATGCCACAGTACAGTTCTGGTGCTTGGTTGATGATTGCGCCCATCAATAGACCGCCAGCAGAACCACCAACGGCGAACACTTTATCTTGTGCGCCGTAGCCTTCTTCAACTAGCCCTTTGGTTACATCGATAAAGTCGTTGAACGTGTTTTGCTTGGTTAGCTTTTTGCCGTCCTCATACCAAGGGCGCCCGAGCATCTCTGAACCGCGGATGTGAGCGATCGCAAAAACAAAACCTCTATCCAGTAGGCTTAGGCGAGTTGAGCTGAAGGTAGGTTCGATCGTAGATCCGTAAGAGCCATAGCCGTATTGGTAGATTGGGTTAGTGCCGTCTTTCTTGAATAAATCTTTGCGATAAACCAGAGAGACAGGTACTTGCTTACCATCGCGAGCCGTTACCATAATTCGCTCTGATTGGTAGTTATCCGCTTCGAAATCACCCAATACAGGTGTTTGTTTCATGACTTCGGATTCTCCTGAACTTAGGTCGAAATCATAGTAAGTACCTGGTGTGGTTAAGCTGCTGCAATAGACGCGAACTTTTGAGTTATCTAATTCATAGTTACTTGTTAGGTAAGCAGCAAAAGCAGTGTCGTTAAATTCAAGTGGGAACTCTTTCCCTGTTGAGAGTTGACGAACTTTCACTGTAGACAAGCCATTCGCACGTTGCTCGTAAACCAGATGGTCATCAAACAGCTCGAAGTCAACAAGCTGAGTATTCTCGTCAGCAGGAATGACATCGACCCATTTAGAGCGGTCATGCATCTCTTCAGCAGTGACTTTCATTAAACGGAAGTTGACCGCTTGGTAGTTGGTGTAGATGTAGTAACAATCACCTAGCTTAGCGATGCTGTACTCGATACCCGTTTCTCGTGGGTAGAAAGCTTCAGCTTTAGCGTTTGGGTTGTTGGCATCTATGACTGAAACACCGCTGGTTTCTGTACTCGAGTGCCAAATGTAGACCTGTTCACCATCTTTGCTTTTACTTAAAGAGGTGTAATAAGCGCTATCGGCTTCTTCGTAGATTAGCTCATCGCTTGTTTGAGGTGTGCCTAACACATGGCGGTAAACTTGATAACCAAGTAATGTTTGTGGATCTTTTTTGATGTAGTAAAAGGCTTGGTTGTCGTTTTGCCATGCAATAGCGCTCGAAGCTCCTTCAATTTCATCTGTTAGGTATTCACCTGTCGTGAGGTCTTTAATCTTGATGGTGTAAATACGGCGGCTCAGCGTGTCTTCGCCATAGGCCAACAAGTTTTCGCTTGGGCTGATCGTTAAGCCACCAATACTGAAAAATTCATGGTCTTTTGCTAGTTCGTTAACATCTAAGATGACTTGCTTGTCTGTACCTAAAAAGTCATTTTCACGCAAGTGAACTGGGTATTCGTTGTCACCTGTGACTTCATTCGAGTAGTAGTAGCTGCCTTTGCGAACTGGAACCGAATGGTCGTCTTTTGCGATTCGGCCTTTGATCTCTTCAAATAACTGTTCTTGTGATGCTTCAGTGTGTTTCAGCACGGCCTCTGCGTACTGGTTTTCTTGCTCAAGATGCTGCAAGATCTCTGGGTCTTGGCGCTCATCATCACGCATCCAGTAATAACCATCGATTCGGGTATCACTATGAATCGTCATTGCATGAGGGACTTTCTTAGCTACGGGAGCTTGGGTTTGATGTGCGATGAGTTGCGATGGAGAGTTGTGGTCCATGGTTGTTATTCCTTGATTGCTGCATCCGGCGACAAGTGCGGCCGATACGGCTAATGTGGTTAAAGCGAAACGCATCTGTATATCCTATTGTGTACCTTACTCGTTTTAATGCCAGCATCCTTTAGTGGTTAGTTTTCTTCCAGTGATGTTATTTATAATGGGATTCTGGATTGGTACTTTCAGCGTAAGTGTCTGTTATTGTTTTCAATAAATCAAAGTAATGTTTAATGGAATCGATGGTAGATGTGAGCTGGGGGAAACGTGCAATGAAAAAGGGACACACTTTTCAGTCTGTCCCTCTTCGTTGTTTGAGCTGAGGTAGAGTTTACTTTAGATAGCCAATGGCATTTCGTTTGAATGGTCAGGTTTACGATTAACCCAACGTAAACCAAGCATGGCGATGAATGACATTGCAATCATCAAGCAACCGAGCGGAAGTTGGTCTTGAGCTGGGAAGAACGAGGCCAGTAGTGTTGCGATGCCAGCACCTAGATTTTGCATACCACCCAAAATTGCACCTCCAGTACCTGCGTGGTACGGGAATGGCGAAAGCGCCCCTGTTGTTGCCGCCGGGAATAAGAGACCAGCGCCCAAAAAGTAAATCGTAGCACCACCGATCAAAGTTAATGCTGTTGTTTGACTAAATAGACCTGGTATCAACACCACGGTAGACCCTACCAAGATAGCAACTAGTCCAACATTCAGAGCGCGGCGCTCACTGCTACGTTGTGCGATGTAACTGGATAGGCCAGCACCGACTAAGTAACCTGGAATGGGTAATACAAACAACAAGCTTACTGTGGTTGCTGGCAAGCCAAGTACTCCGCCAAGTAATACACCTGCCGCAGCTTCAAATACCGCTACACCTGCAAATGTTGCGACCAATACCAATAAGAAACCTTGGAAACGTTTGTCAGATAGAACGAACTTGTAGCTGTTGGCAACCGATTCATGTTTGCGTCGTTCTTTTGGCAGAGTTTCCATCATGCTCGTCATCATGGTGAGCACCACTGCGATACCAAACAGCGCCAGGAACAAGTAGCTAGAACGCCAACCGAAAGCTTCTGTTAAGTACCCACCTAATACAGGAGCCATCAATGGTGAGAAAATCACACACATGCTAATTAAGCTGTTTGCGCGGTGCAGTTCTGCGCCTTCAAAACAGTCGCGAGTCAATGTACGAGACATCGCACCACCACAACCGATGCCCAAACCTTGTATAAAGCTACCTGCTAAGAACCATTCATATTCGTGAGCAAACAATGCCACCAAAGTACCGATGATGTAGATGATCAAACCGACAACGATGATTGGTTTGCGACCTAGGCGATCAGAAAGTGGACCGTATGCAAATTGCGACAGACCATAAGGGATCAGGTAGCACGCCATCACAGCTTGAAGCGAAGATGCTGAAACCAAGAACTCACCCGCCATATGACCGATAGAAGGCACGTACATCGTTTGAGTCATTTGACCCACGGCAGTCAGAATAGCGATTAAAAAGGTAAGTTTCGCTAATGGAAACGTGGCGGACATTTGCGTATCTCTCCAAAAATTAGGACGTAAAAAGCCTTGGCGTTCCATTAAGGAGAGCCAAATAAGTAAAGTAACCTGGGAATCTAGGCGCGAGATATTAGAGATTGAGCGTCTACTTAGCAACCAAAAAGTGTGAAGTTGATCAAGATAAAAATCTATAGCTTGGATTATAAAAACTAATCCGATTTTATTGGGGTTATAAAATAATAAGGAGTCATTGGCTTCCTTAAAATGTTGCATTACTCTGAATCAATTTGCGTTATTCATGACCGGAAGCGTAGGCACAAAGAAGCCTAAGTCTGACAAGCTGAAAGCTCTTGAAATCAAAGCAATAACAGACAAAGTACACGATTTATTAACATTTCTATAAACTTTCGTTTTATATGCACGTAATTTGTGCTGTAATTATCCGCTAAGCTATTCGTCTAACTCATTCACATTGTGCATAGCAGTTTGTTACTAATGTGATGGTTACGGTTATGGAAGTCTTTTGGCTTAAATAAGGATATTAAATGCGCTCTCTATCAGTACAGTGGAAAATAACCCTCTTAGCAGGTTGTTGTTTAATCATTACGTCACTGTCTCTCATTGGTTTCTCGATCTACAACGCGACGAGCAATCAACAGGTCATAAAATCTCAAAGCTCAGAATCGGTGATTAACAAAACTCAACAGTTGTTGGCATCCGTTTCTCAGCTTAATGCTCAGGAAACTCAACGTTATGTCGATGAAGCTATTTATCGAGCAGAAATGTTGGCTTCTAGTGCTCAGTTTCTAAAGAACAACGCAGACGAAAACTTTACCCCAAGTGAAGAGCTTCGTACTGCGTTAGATGAAATGGTTCGTCGTTCTGTTTTGAACTTTGATTCTATTCAAGGAGCTTACCTAGTCTTCAAGCCCGATTTACTTGATGCTGAAGATGCGAATTATGTCGATGCGGATTATGTCGGCTCGAATGAAAGAGGGCGTTTTGCTCCTTATTGGAAGGTCGCAGATAATGGCGAGAACGTTCTTCCAAACGTGTTATCAGAATCAACATTGAGTGATAACAGCAATAGCGAACGCTTTTTCTGTCCTTTGTCATCTGGCCAAACGTGTATTAGTACGCCAAGAGTTGTGAGTAGCGGTGGTCAAGAACTGCTTACGTCTTCGATTTCGGTGCCTATCATCGTTGATGATGTGGCGATTGGTTTCTTGGGCATCGACTTAAGGCTCGATGGTTTGACCAATGTTGTCACTCAATCGGATCAAAGCTTGTTTGAAGGTGCAGGCGCGGTTTACGTCGTGAGTTTAGATGGTTCCGTTATCGCTTCTGATGATCAAAGTATTGCGGTTGGTTCGAGTTTTCAAAGCAACAATACAAGTAGCGATCTAATGACGGACTTTATCTTTGGTGGTGAAGTCACGACTCAATGGAGTGAGAATGGTGAGTGGTTACTCGCATTTGCACCTGTTGTTGCCGCCAACCAAACTTGGGGTGTGCTGTTTGAGATTCCAAGAGAGAGTGTGGTTGCTGACGCGAATCAATTGGATGCCATTATTAGTACTAAGCTAAGTGAAGGTATTAAGACTGAAGTGATTGCGGGTATTAGCTTTATTCTTTTCGGTCTAGCGATCATCGCTTTTGCTTCACTGTCCATTGTTAAGCCTATTCGACAGGTGGTTGAGAGACTGAACGATATTGCTTCTGGTGAAGGTGATTTAACGCAACGCTTGGAAGTGAAATCTCAAGACGAAATTGGTCAGTTGTCACAAGGGTTTAACCTGTTCTTAGACAAGCTTCAACACACTATTAAAGAGGTGATTCAGACCACTGAGCAAGTGGCGAGCACGACAAGTCAAGCGAAGGCCTCTGCATCAAGCACTCGTGAAAGTAGTGAGTCTCAGTTTAAAGAAGTAGATCTTGTGGCGACCGCGGCAGAAGAGATGACTCAGACTTCGGGCTTAGTGGTACAAAATGCTGAAATAGCTGTTGATGCGGCTTGCGAGGCAAATCGTTCTGCTCAGCAAGGCCAACAGGTTATCGAGCTTTCTGCCGGTGAAATGAGAAAGCTGGTGGATCGTATGTCGAGTGCCGTGCCTATTGTTGAAGAGTTGGCTAAAAATAACGGTAACATCACTGAGATCTTAAGTGTGATTGAAGGGATCTCTGAGCAAACCAACTTACTGGCATTGAATGCCGCGATTGAAGCGGCTCGTGCAGGTGAGCAAGGTCGAGGTTTTGCCGTCGTTGCTGATGAGGTAAGAAATCTCGCAAGCCGCACACAGTCATCGGTTGGTGAAATCAGAGCGGTGATCGACAAAGTCCACGCGGGCACTCAAGATGTCGTTGAAGCGATACAAGAAGGTAATATTCTCGCTAACGACACGGCATTACATGTTCAAAAAGCGGTCGAAGATCTGGGTTCGATCTTTACTTCTATAGAAGCGATCAGTGATATGAACAACCAGATCGTGAGAGCGGCAGAAGAGCAACAATCGGTTTCCGGTGAAGTGAACCAAAGTGTCGTTAATATCCGTGATTTGAGTGCGAAGATCTTGGATCAAGCCGCAGCTTCTGAACAAGTGGGTAGCGAAATTGACCAACTGTCCCAACAGCAGCAGAAATTGGTTAATCAGTTCAAGGTTTAGTCTAGTTGTTCACTGTATAGCTTTTAAGCTTAGTTAACAATTGAATAGAAAAAGGGACAAATGAAAATTTCATTTGTCCCTTTTATTTTTCTTGGGTTCTAACGCTCTAGGGCTTGGCGATATCCGCGAAACCGATTAACGAAGTTAGTCTTCGATAAACCAGTAACCTTTATTCACCAATTCCGTCACGACGGTTACACCTGAAGGAGAAAGATTAGTTGTTGAGTTAATTACCGAATTATCACACAGTACGTTTAGTAGCGAAGAATCAGCCTGTTCAACTTTAACGACTTCTCCATTGATGTAAGCTGTGTTGCTTTCATTCTCATGGTATAGCGCCTTTAATCCCGATACTCGACAGATCTCGCCTTCTGACTCTAAGTGTTGGGCGATCTCTTCTTCTGTCCATAATGGATCAGGAGCGACGATATCTAGCTGGTGGCGTGATTGGCTTAGCAGACACCCCATGAATTCACTGATGGTTTCAGGTTGCTCTAGTGCAGATTTCAACATGTCAGTGAGATTGCTTAAATCCGATGAACGAATTTTGCCGTAGCCTTCTTGCGTTTTGAACTCTGGATCATGCAGGTGAACATCACCCATATCATGAGCAAGTACAAAGTCGGCAAAGTTGCTGATCAGCTCTTGTTCTTTAGGGGAGCGGTAGCCAATAGAGTAGCTCATTGACGGCTCTAAAGTGTTCCCTTCATGCGGGAAACCTGGTGGGATATAAAGGATATCGCCTGGCTCTAAAGTTTCATCAATGATCGGGTCAAAACCTTTGATTTGACGAAGTGCAGAAGCTTGAACGGTCTCTTTGTATTGGCCAATATCTTTTGCGCCGACTTTCCACTGGCGTTTACCTTGGCCTTGAATGATGAATACATCGTATTGATCAATATGGGGGCCTACGCCACCTTCTGGTGCTGAATAGCAGATCATTAGATCGTCGAATAACCAGTTTGGTAACGCTTGGAACGCTTCAGTCAGCTGATTGGCACCCTGATGCCAGTGGTTAGCCGCTTGAACGATCAATTGCCAATGTGTTTCAGTGAGTTCGCCAAATTTCTCTTCTGAGAATGGACCATGTTCTGCAGTCCATTGATTGTCGAGGTTAGAGACAAAGCGAGAATCCACTTCTTCTTCCATCGATAAACCAGCAAGTTCTTCCGGCGAAATTGGGTCGACGAAGTTTTGGAAGCCACCTTTCAAGATGGTTGGTTTTTTATGCCAGTAGTTTTCAAGAAATTCGGGCATAGAAAAGCTAAGTTGGTACATGTGAATCCTGTATGTTTTTATGCTAGATGCTAGATGCTAGATGCTAGATGCTAGATGCTAGATGCTAGTTTGGCTTGTAAATCTTGTTGGACAATCTTAATTGCTTCTAACGCAACCTTTGGGTCGATTTCGTTGCTTTCGAGCAGATAGATCAGGTCGACAGCTAACTTAACTTCTTCTGGGGCGTTATCCAGTGGTGATGATGGGTTATCAGTGTTCATTTCGCTTGGGGTTCTCTAAGTTAATCAGTCTTTCAATATTTTTCATTGAGTCTTCGCAGCGTTCTAATCGTTCTTTTGCTAATTGCCAAGCCTCGTCCGCTTTTTTCTTACTGTGGCGAGGCGCAGAATCAAACGCTAACTTGCGTACTCGTACTAAATCGACCAGTCGCTTTTGCCAATCCTGGTGCTGAGCGAGTTCGTTGTATAGGTCGTTAAGGTTTTTTCCTGACTTACTTTTTCGATCTAACCTTAAATCATGGTTGGCTAGTTCTCTTTGGATTGCAGCTATCTGATTAGTGAGTTTTTCTGTCAGGTAGTTGGCCCGAGAAGCAGTAAGTTGGTTTGTCGCTTGTTCTCGAACAATAGTGTTGTACGTTGCCTGAGTTTCGAGTGCGTAGGGCAGTAAAATAGAAGAGCTGCACTTAAACAAGGTTCTATCGAACAAGGCTTGATGATAAGCCCCTCGAGATTTATCAACCTGCGAGCAATGGCCAATTAAGGTATCAATGACGCTTTTTAATTTAGAGAAATGATTCATTTTACTTACCTTGGGCGACTGGGCTATAAGGTTACAAACCACGCTTCGTAAGCCAGCTTAATCGCAAGTACGCTTACAACAGTAACAAAAACAGGTCGTATAAATGTAGCACCGAAACGAATAGCAGAATGTGCCCCAACAAATGCTCCAGCCATCAAACAAAGACCCATAGTTAAACCAAGAACCCAATCAATATGACCAAGAATTGCGAAGGTAACCAAAGACGTAAAGTTACTGGTAAAGTTCATGGCTTTAGATAGACCTGAAGCAAGTAAGATATTGAGACGATAAAGCGCCATCGAGCTCACAGTCCAAAAAGCGCCGGTTCCTGGGCCTGCAACACCATCATAAAAGCCGAGAATGAATCCTTGGTACTTTTGCTTTCTCTTGAGTACCGGGCACGGTTTAGGAGACACATTATGGCTCACATCTGGAGTCTTATGAAAAATGGTATAGACCGCTGCTGCAAGAATGACTAGCGGTAATACCTTCTCTAACCACTCTGTGCTTATGGCATCAACAGTCAGGGTGCCGATTGTTGCACCTATTAAAGTAGATATGAAAGCATTGACCCAACATTCAGGTTTGAACAGCTTCTTGCGATAGTAAGTAAAAGCGGCTGTTGATGAGGCGAATGTTGCGGCCAGCTTATTAGTACCGAGTGCAATGTGTGGTGGTAAACCAAGCGATAGCAAAGCTGGTACAGTTAACATTCCTCCGCCACCGGCGACAGCATCAATAAAGCCTGCAGCAAATGCAACCAAGGCAAGTATGACCAACATGGTTGGCTCAATCATTTCCATAAATAGCTAGTGTTCTCGTTATCGGCTGTTCGGGCAGCCACATGAAGAATCGAGGGATTAGTCATGCTGGGTTGTGAATGCAAGGGCCTAGCGATGGCAGGCCCATAACTACCACGAGGGTAGAAAAATTAGTATTTTATTGTTCTTTTAAAAGGCGGTAGCGAATCGAGTAGGGACTTTCCGTATCGCTTCGTGACTATGCGTCTATCAAGGATCGTGACTTTACCAGAATCTCGTTCTTTACGCAGTAATCTACCCACAGATTGAATAAGCTTTTTACTCGCTTCTGGAACAGTAATCTGCATAAACGGATTACCGCCACGAGATTCAATATATTCTGAATGTGCCCGCTCTACAGGTGAGGTAGGAACACCAAAAGGAATCTTGGTAATAACAAGGTTTTCAAGCAGCTCGCCAGGTAGATCAAGACCTTCAGAAAAGCTACCCGTTCCAAAAAGAACGCTTGTTTTACCTTGGTCTATGAGCTTTTTATGTTTTTTTAGGATTTCAGTTCGTGAGGTATCCCCCTGAACCTGTAACGCCCACGACTTTTTAACGAAATCTGTTGCCAAAGCTTCTGCCACTTGGTTCATTTGCCAATAAGAAGAGAATAGAATGAGATTGGCTTTGTTGTCTTCTATTACCTTAGGCAAAATTTCAATAAGATATTCGGTAAACTGAGGTGCTTGTGGTTCGTACTTCATTGCAGGTACCACTAATTCAGCTTGGTTCTGATAATCAAACGGCGATGCCAAAGCAAGAAATTGTACGCCATCTTCTGCTTTTTGGCTGATACCTGATTGATGACAAAAAAAGCTGAAAGAGTTGAGTGCTCTCATGGTCGCAGATACTAACACTGCACCAACACAACGACTCCAAATCTGTTGGTCCAGTTGCCAACCGACTTCTAATGGTGAGACATTAACAACAAAGTCCCCCTCGCTTTCTTTGCTTAATTCAAGCCAGCGAGCCAAAGGCGCCCCTTTTTCTCTCTTAGGTTCAGCCATTAATCGCCAAACTTGAGCAAGGTTTTCTGTTCTTTGTATATAAAAGCCAATTTCGGCAAGCGCAGGCTCTGCAAGCTTTGCTGAAAGCTCTCCGTCTTTAACTCGTTCTGCAATCAAGTCTGCAATTTTTGCTACGGCTTGGCTCGCCTTTTGCGTTAATTGTTTGAGATCTTTCGATTCACTTTCTAACCATTCAGGTAAGTCGCCATGCTCGAAGCGATACAAGCCATCTTCAAAGTGGTTAGCGTCAAACTGTTTGCTCATTTGAGTCAGAGTCGGGATCAGTTGTTGTACTGAGTCTTGCAACTCATTTCTAAATCTATGAACACGTTTCTCGTCTGCTAGCCCTGAAAGCTTAGTGATCGATTGATTCAAACGCTCTAACCAAGAGGCCGCACCTTTTAAGCTTGCGGCAGCAGAGGAGTGATCTCTTGCTACGTGTGGCAAGTGGTGAGCTTCATCAAATATATAGATGCTATTTTCTGGTTCTGGCAGTATCACACCGCCGCCTAGGTCCGCATCAGCCATAACCAAACTGTGATTGGCGATAATAACGTCTGCTTTATCTAGCTCTGAGCGCGCTTTTTGGAAAGGGCAGTCTCTGTGCGTAGGCATACTGTTGTTACAGCTGTGCTTATCACTGACGATCATCTGCCAAATCATGTTGTCGATAGGTTTTGGCCACGAATCACGGTCGCCATCCCATTTACCTTGGGTTAGGCTGCGGTACATGGTTTGGAGTTGTTCGATGTCTTTCTTTTTTGGTTTGGACTCGAACATGGCCATTTGACCACCATCAACCCCACACGCAGCGGCCAACTTCTCTGTACAACAATAACGCTGCCTTCCTTTCGCTAAGATGAAAGAAAACTCTCTATCAGTAAGTCGTCTATATAGAGGGAGATCTTTATTGACGAGCTGTTCTTGTAGCGCAACGGTCGCTGTTGAAATGACGATTTTTCGATTATTGAGCACGGCGACAGGAATTGTTGCCATTAAATAAGCCAGTGACTTCCCGATCCCGGTACCAGCTTCAGCAACAATCATGCGATTACTTTTGTGATATTGACCACAAAGTGTCTTCGCTATTTCTGCAACAAGGTAATTTTGAGCACGTCGAGGTACAAAGTTATCCAACTGATCTTGGAGGTTTTGATAACTGGTGCGTATAGAATTTTGAATTTTAGTAGTTAGCATACTGTGACCTACGTAACGGAGCGAGGATAGTAGCACATATCACTAGTCGGTACATTTACCGCAAAATAGCTTGCTTTTGAATCAAAGGTAGATCTCGTTCACAAAAAAAAACTGAACCTTCAGGAACTTAACGATTTTATTTATGTTACGAAATATATATATTAAAAAATCGCACGATGCAGGCGTTAAGTTCTGTGAATGGCGATTTAAACCTAAGTGAGTGGAGTATTATACTGAATTGTTCTTTATTTGGGCTATTATATTTCCCTTTAAATTTAAGGGTAAGTTGCTCGTAAAATGATGAAAAAAAATGTAAACCTATGATTTTTATGTATTTTTGTTTTTTTTAGGTTTGTTTTTAGTTTATTTGACACGCAGGATAATCTTTTGCAATCTAGACCACGAAATTTAGTGGCGGTGATTAACTACCAAAGAGTAGTAATGACCAGTCATAAAAAATAAAAGGGAACCGGGCAAGGATCTCCCATTCTTAGAAAAGGCAGTGGATTTATTATGAAAAAGACTCTATTAGCTCTAGCAGTTATGACAGCAGCTGGTTCTGCAAACGCAGCAATCGAAATTTACAACCAAGACGGCGTTTCTGTTGACCTTAAAGGCGACATCGAAGTTGTATACAGCAACGAGTACAAAAAAGGTTCTTCAATGGAACAAAAAATCGAAGATGCTGACTTCGGTTTTGATATCAAGTACATGGTAAACGAAGAGTGGAAAGTAGGCGCTTACTGGGAATTCAACGGTTCTGAGAACGCAAATGCTGAAAAAACTCGTAACGGTGATACATACGTAGCAGCATACAACGATACTCTAGGTTCAATTAAGTTTGGTCGCCTATGTACTGCTGTTGATGATCTAGGCATTGGTAAAGATGAAGCTTACGGCATCTCTACACTTCTAGATAATGCAACTAACGAGTGTGCTGACGAAGCTGTTCGTTACGACTACGACAATGGTGCTCTTTACGCAACTCTAGGTTACGTACAAGACAAAGTAAGTGGCGCAAACAACAAAGAAGAGAAAGGTAAAGATACTGAGTACTTCGACGCTCGTATGGGTTACCGTTTTGCTGATTTTGATATTTCTGCTTTCGTTGCTGATTTCGACACAAACGTGGCAAAAGGCGATCACCAAGGTTACGGTGCTGAACTAGTATTCTCTGGTATCGAGAACGTTTACCTATCTACAGCATACTACGGTGTAAACTCTGATACAGCGAACGATGACAACGCAACAATCGCATTTGCTGCGGGTTACACTATGGGTCTTTGGGGCTTCAACACTGGTTACTCAATCGGTGACCACGATGTAGATCTTAAAGACGAAGATCGTTGGTTCGTTAACTCTACTTACGCAATCGCACCTAACACTAAAGTGTACGCGGAAGTTGGTGGTATCGATTCAGATGATAAAGCTACATACAAAGCTGATAACGGTCTAGCAATTGGTGTTGAAGCATCATTCTAATGACCTCGTAATCGAGTTTTAGAAAAAAAGCCACCTTAGGGTGGCTTTTTTGTTAGTATAAAGAGTAGTTTATTCGATTTGAAAGAGAGACATGATGAAGAAAGCATTACTAGTTTTAGGTTTATTTACAACTGTTATTGGCAGTGTAAGTGCGGCAACCCTAACGCCTCAGAAAGGCGTATCTATCCTATACATTAATGGTCAAGCAGCTCCGAATAAAATCAGTGAAAATCAGATTAATGAAGGTTTTAACCAGGTTTTAGTTCGCTTTGATAAAAAATTTGGTAACAGCGGTGTTTACTCTTCGGCACCTTATGTATTGAATTTTGATGTTACTGGTGAAGAGGTTGAAATTAAGGCTCCAAAAGTACGTAGCTATATGGAAGCGGAGAAGACCTTTGAAGCTGTGAATCCATCATGGGTAGTTTTTCAGGATGATGTGACTGTTAAATATCAGCAAGATGTTATTGAACGCAAACCCGGTTTTGCGCCATTTGGCGGGCTAGAGTCTCGACTGGCTGAGTACAATGCAAGTAAGGCAGTCTATTTTAAAGATGGCGTGTTACTTGATAAGCCAGCTGAAGCGGTAGTATTAACTTCTGTGGTAGATAATACGACAGCACAGACAAGCGGCAAAGCTCAGAAACCAGTGAAACTGGCTGAGACTCAGAATATTGAGCAATTGCAGGCTTGGTACATCAAAGCTTCTAAGCAAGAACGTAAAGAATTCCGTAAATGGATGATTGACCAAGAGTAATCAATCTTCATCTACAAAAAAAGCGAGACTAATAAGAGTCTCGCTTTTGCTATATTAGTACTTTTTCTGTATCGATACTTTTTCTGTATCAGTAACAGCTAAATCTCTTTCCATTCACCTGGCTGAAGCTGACCCACATCCATATTGCCCATTGAGTAGCGGATTAGACGCAGGGTAGGGAAGCCTATGTTTGCCGTCATTCGTCTTACCTGACGGTTACGTCCTTCGATGATGGTAATCGCTAACCATGTTGTTGGTATCGCCGCTCTGAAGCGCACAGGAGGAGTTCTTTCCCAAACCTGAGGTTCTTGCATCACTTCTACTTCTGCAGGCAATGTCATACCATCTTTTAGCTCAACACCTTTTCTCAATTTATCTAAATCTTTCTCAGAAGGCGCACCTTCAACCTGTACCCAGTAAGTCTTGGTCGATTTTGAGTTCGGCTGAGTCAACTTAGCTTGAAAGATGCCATCATTGGTCAAGACCAATAAACCTTCACTATCTCGATCTAAGCGACCAGCAGCATAAACATCTTTTACGGGAATAAAATCCGCTAGCGTTTTTCTACCTTCGCCATCAGTGAACTGGCTGAGAGTATCAAAAGGTTTGTTGAATAGAATCACTTTGCGATCTTCGGGCGCTACCTTAGGCTTTGCGTTGGTAGGTTTGCCTTTATATCGGTGTTTGCTGGAGTGCGGTTTTTTGTGTGAACTGCCAGTGTCATTTTTGCCACTGTGTTGATTCTGTCTATTACCGCTTTGTTTTAATGTGGTACCAGAACGAGCCGGTTTGTCTGAACGAGATGCGCTGCGTGAGCGAGTAGACATGTTAACTACCTTGCAAAAATGTAAACGAAGTGTGCCGAAAAGTTTTCATAGAAACGGAATTGAGCTATCATTTGCGCGCCTAAAAGACACAAAATAGAACAAGTTGATGGACTCTTAAGCCTGATTTGTTTAATTATACCTTCGTGTTTTATTATAACTGGCTCTTTTATTAAAACAATGCACTCACGGATTTGGCTCATGCTGTCATCAAGATTGCATGAAAAATAAGATAGAGTACGACTATCGAGTAAGCAGTTTTCACTCTCAGAGTGGCTTACTGGTCAATTTATAACACTCTCACTGCTTTAAGTGAGCTTGTAAGAACTATAGGGAAATTTCATGCCTACTGAAAAACCAACGATCATCTATACCATTACTGATGAAGCTCCGGCGCTAGCAACTTACTCTCTGCTGCCTATCATTCAATCTTTTACGGCTTCTTCTGGTATTAACGTTGATACTCGCGACATTTCACTTGCAGGGCGCATTATTGCCAACTTCCCTGACTACCTGAACGAAGAGCAACGTATTGGTGATGCATTAGCAGAATTAGGTGAGTTAGCTAAGACACCTGAAGCGAACATCATCAAGCTTCCAAATATCTCTGCATCTGTTCCTCAACTTCAAGCAACAATCAAAGAGCTTCAGTCAAAAGGTTACGCACTTCCTAATTACCCAGAAGAAGCAAACACTGACGAAGAGAAAGCCGTTAAAGCGACTTACGATAAAATCAAAGGCAGTGCTGTAAACCCTGTGTTACGTGAAGGTAACTCGGATCGCCGTGCTCCACTTTCTGTTAAAAACTACGCGAAGAAGAACCCACACTCAATGGGTGCTTGGTCTGCGGATTCTAAGTCGCACGTTTCAAGTATGGACGACAAAGACTTCTTCGGCAGCGAAAAGTCAGTAACAATTGAAGGTGCTACAGAAGTTAGCATTGAATTCGTTGGTAAAGATGGTGCGAAGAAAACTCTGAAGCCCGCTTTTGCATTGCAAGATAAAGAGATCATTGATGCGTCAGTGATGAACAAGGCCGCTTTGGTTGCGTTCTTCGAGAAAGAGATCGCATCAGCTAAAGAGCAAGGTGTACTGCTTTCTCTTCACATGAAAGCGACGATGATGAAAGTATCTGACCCTGTGATCTTTGGTCATGCAGTTAAGGTTTACTACAAAGACGTATTCGCTAAGCACGGTCAACTGTTTGAAGAGCTTGGTGTTGATGTAAACAACGGCATCGGCGATGTATACGCAAAAATTGCTGCGCTTCCTCAAGAGCAGAAAGAAGCGATTGAAGCTGACCTACAAGCGGTATACGAGACTCAACCACCACTAGCGATGGTTGATTCGGATCGCGGCATTACTAACCTACACGTTCCAAGCGACATCATTGTTGATGCATCTATGCCTGCAATGCTGCGTTCTTCAGGTCAAATGTGGGATCCAGAAGGTAAGCAAAAAGACACGAAAGCTATGATTCCTGATCGCAGCTACGCAAGCATCTACCAAGCAGTTATTGATTTCTGCAAAGAGAATGGTGCTTTCGATCCAACAACAATGGGTAGTGTACCAAACGTTGGCTTGATGGCTCAAAAAGCCGAAGAGTACGGTTCTCACGATAAGACTTTTATCCTTGAAGCTGCTGGTCAGGTTCAAGTTGTTGACGCTTCAGGCGTTGTGCTTCTAGAGCAAGACGTAGAGGAAGGTGATATCTTCCGTATGTGTCAGGTTAAAGATGCACCGATTCAAGACTGGGTTAAGCTAGCGGTAACTCGTGCTCGTGCTTCGGGTGTTCCTGCAGTATTCTGGCTAGACGCGTCTCGCGCGCATGATGCTCAGCTTATTAAGAAAGTTGACGCTTACCTTCCTGAATATGATACCGATGGTCTTGAAATTAAGATCCTTGCTCCTTTAGAAGCAACTCAGTACTCACTGGTTCGTATCAAAGAAGGCCTAGATACTATTTCGGTTACAGGTAACGTATTACGTGATTACCTAACGGATTTGTTCCCGATTCTAGAGCTTGGTACGTCAGCTAAAATGCTATCGATTGTTCCACTTATGAACGGTGGCGGCCTGTTTGAAACAGGTGCTGGCGGTTCTGCGCCTAAGCATGTTCAACAAGTAGAGAAAGAAAACCACCTGCGTTGGGACTCTCTTGGTGAGTTCTTGGCACTAGCGGCATCTCTAGAGCACCTAAGCGTAGTAACGGGGAATGCTAAGGCACAAGTTCTCGCTGACGCGCTTGATAAAGCGACGGGTGAATTCCTAGATAACAACAAGTCTCCTTCACGTCGAGTGGGTGAGCTTGATAACCGTGGTAGCCACTACTACCTTGCAGCATACTGGGCGAAAGCGCTGGCTGAGCAAACGGTTGACGCTGACCTTGCTGCTGAGTTCGCAGGTGTTGCAACTCAATTGGCTGAAAGTGAAGAAGCTATTGTTGCTGAGCTGAATAACGCTCAAGGTCCAGCTGGCGACTTAGGCGGTTATTACCTACTTGATGATGCATTGGTTTCATCACTAATGCGCCCAAGCTCAACGCTAAACGCATTTATTGACGCATAGTGATTGGACTCATCGTTAGTAAGTCATGAACATGATTTACTAACGAGTTGCTTGGTCTGGCAGTTAAGTCACAGATAAAGTCAAAACGAAAGACGCTTTAATGATAACGTTAAAGCGTCTTTTTTTATTCATAATGCTTCCTAGACCTAGACCTAGACCTAGACCTAGACCTAGACCTGCTAAAGGGATCTCTCGGACGATTTGTACTGGTGAATAGCTTTTAGCTCTCAGATCGAAAAACCGCCCATTTAAGCCTGTATTACAGGTATGAAATGAGC
The DNA here is from genome assembly GCF_041439815.1 of Vibrio sp. 1F279. Taxonomy (NCBI): domain Bacteria; kingdom Pseudomonadati; phylum Pseudomonadota; class Gammaproteobacteria; order Vibrionales; family Vibrionaceae; genus Vibrio; species Vibrio sp. 1F279. The sequence goes on from NZ_JBGOOU010000021.1 coordinate 54,802, forward strand.
GGTTTCAATGTTCTGCTTACCTGACAGTCGTTTATTAAGACTGATAGAGGTCTACATGTTTGGCAATCGCCTATTTTACGGCGCTGCCTTCTACAGGAACAACGGAGCTAGCATGGGAGCCTTTAGGTCCACTTTCTACTTCATAATCGACCTGTTGACCTGCCTTTAAGGTTCGATAACCTTCCATTTGTATTGTGGAGTAGTGCGCGAAAATATCGCCATCTTCACCTTCTGGACAAATAAAACCAAACCCTTTGGCATTGTTAAACCATTTTACTGTACCTGTAGCCATGCTATACATCCCTCATGCATTTTGTTACTAACGTTGTTATATCAAATCAATGTAAGTTCGATTGATATTATTCCTATCAACTAAACAATTTCAGCTGATAGCTTGAATCTCATACATTGCTTACGGAAATTAACGCTACCCTGCGTAATTATTCCTTATTATAAATTTTTAACGCTTATTACTAGGTTTAGAATCGTGTTACGAAGTTGTATCAGAAAAACCTTTTAGCTCCAATGTAGCTAATGATTGAGTACAGTCAATAGCAAATTGGTATAAAAATGATCAATTTTAATAACAAATCACATTCGAGATTGGCTGCATACTATTAACTAAATAGTAACTTAACGACGATCTTATCGTCACCATCAATAGTTGTGGTGTCTTTTTAATCAATCACATATGTTAATCCTGTTAATCGAGATCTTTTATTTGCAGCGATGGAAATGGTGGATTAGGCTCAGTATAGAGGAATATTTTTTGGTACTGTTTCTTGGTGCAGTTTCTTAGTACACCGTAATGCGTGAATGTGGTAAATTTGAGTTAACTAAACATTCACTACTTCCGAAAAATAACCCTTAGCAAAGCTAATATGAGCAGAAACTTTGAATGGGCATCTCCAGGCTCAGATTTACTGGAGAAAGAGAGAACGAAAGTAAAGCCACCGGCAATGTATAACGTTGTATTACATAACGATGACTACACGCCCATGGACTTTGTAATCGAGATCCTAGAGCGATTTTTCTCACTAGATATCGAAAAAGCAACGGAAGTGATGCTCAAGGTTCATTATGAAGGTAAAGCTATTTGTGGCACATACAGTGCTGAAATAGCGGAAACAAAGGTAGCGCAGGTAACGATGTACTCAAAGGAAAATGAGCATCCGCTACTATGTACAATGGAGCAAGTGTAAATTGCTCGAACAACACTGTTGTTCCCTTAGGAGGTACTTATGCTAAATAAAGAATTAGAGACGAGTTTAAATGGCGCATTTTCTCGTGCGCGAGACAAGCGACATGAATTCATGACTGTCGAACACCTCCTACTAGCATTATTAGAAAATGATGCGGCCAAGGAAGCGCTCCAAGCTTGTCAGGCTGATCTCGATGCTCTTCGCAATGAGCTCGATATTTTTATCGACCAAACGACCCCACTCATCCCTGAAAGCGACGAGACTCGTGAAACCCAGCCCACGCTGAGCTTTCAACGAGTACTTCAGCGCGCTGTTTTTCATGTTCAATCTTCAGGTCGCAGCGAAGTAACAGGTGCAAATGTACTTGTGGCTATTTTTAGTGAGCAAGAATCTCACGCGGCATATCTTCTTAAGAAAAACGACATCAGCCGCTTAGACATAGTGAATTTTATTTCACACGGTATTACCAAAGGCAGCAATGAAGGCGATAGCGGTTCATCTCCTGATTCATTTGGTGGTGCAGAGAATGCCGAAGAAGCTAACTCAGAAGATCGTCTAGAAAATTTTGCGACCAACCTTAACGAAGTAGCGAAGCAAGGTAACATTGACCCACTCATCGGTCGTGACAAAGAGCTAGAACGTACCGTTCAAGTTCTGTGTCGTCGTCGTAAGAACAACCCTCTATTAGTGGGAGAGGCGGGTGTGGGTAAAACTGCTATCGCTGAAGGTCTTGCATGGCGCATCGTTGAAGGCCAAGTCCCTGAAATCATTCAGAGCAGCGTGATTTACTCTTTGGATATTGGTTCATTGCTTGCGGGAACGAAATATCGTGGTGACTTTGAGAAGCGCTTTAAAGCGATTCTGAAGCAACTCGAGAAAGAAGAAGACGCTATCCTGTTCATCGATGAGATCCATACCATTATTGGTGCGGGTGCAGCATCGGGTGGTCAGGTGGATGCGGCAAACCTAATTAAACCGCTATTAAGCAGCGGTAAATTACGTTGTATTGGCTCAACCACTTACCAAGAGTACAGCAGTATTTTTGAGAAGGAGCGTGCTTTATCTCGTCGCTTCCAGAAAATCGATATTGTTGAACCATCGCTAGATGATACAACCAAAATTCTGATTGGCTTGAAGCCAAAATACGAAGCTCACCACGAAGTACGTTACACCAACAAAGCGTTACGTGCCGCTGTGGAGTTGTCTGCTAAGTATATTAATGAACGTCACCTTCCAGATAAGGCGATTGACGTTATTGATGAAGCGGGTGCTCGTAGTCGTTTGGCGCCTGCAAGTCGTCGTAAGAAAACGGTAAGCGTGGCTGATATTGAGTCAATGGTTGCGAAAATGGCGCGTATTCCTGAGAAGTCAGTATCGTCTTCAGACAAAGATACGCTGCAGAAACTGGATGACCGCATGAAAATGTTGGTATTCGGACAAGACCCAGCGATCGATGTATTGAGCGAAGCGATCAAGCTAACTCGTGCAGGGTTGGGAGCAGACAATAAACCTGTTGGTTCATTCTTGTTTGCTGGCCCTACTGGTGTCGGTAAAACAGAGGTGACTGTTCAACTGTCTAAATTGATGGGTATTGAGCTTCTGCGCTTTGATATGTCTGAGTACGGCGAGCGTCACTCGGTAAGCCGCTTGATCGGTGCGCCTCCTGGTTATGTTGGTTATGATCAAGGTGGTCTGCTAACCGATGCTGTTATCAAGAACCCACACTCTGTTGTGCTACTTGATGAGATCGAGAAGGCACACCCAGATATCTTTAACTTGTTATTACAGGTGATGGACAACGGTACGCTAACCGACAACAACGGTCGCAAAGCAGATTTCCGCAATGTGATCCTAGTGATGACGACCAACGCTGGTGTTGCAGAAACCGAGAAGAAATCGATCGGTTTGATCCAACAAGATCATGCGCCAGACGCAATGAGTGAAATCAAGAAGGTATTTACTCCTGAGTTCCGTAACCGTCTTGATAATATCATCTGGTTCAACAGCCTTGATCCAAGTGTGATCAGTCAAGTTGTTGATAAGTTCATTGTTGAGCTTCAGGTCCAACTGGACGCTCGTGGTGTATCTTTAGAGGTTTCTGAGGATGCTCGTCATTGGTTAGCTGAAAGAGGCTATGACAAGACCATGGGCGCTCGTCCGATGGGACGTGTGATTCAAGAGAAGCTTAAAAAGCCTCTTGCTAATGAGTTGCTGTTCGGAAGTTTGGTTGACGGCGGTACGGTTAAAGTATCTCTGAAAAAAGACGAACTGGATTTCATCTATGTTGGTGCGAAAGAAGAGGTTATGCATTAGGCATACTTCTTAAACACTAACGGCTTATAAAGAGCACTGAGTACAGTTAATCACGATATTAAACGCATGACTTTGGTTGTGCGTTTTTTTATGCTTGCTAGATGCTAGATGCTAGATGCTAGATGCTAGATGCTAGATGCTAGGTTGGTGTTGTTGGAGTGGTAAAAAGTTCAGGCGATAAAAAACGGAGCCTTGAGGGCTCCGCTTCTTATCGTATTCGGTAATTAAAAATTAACGAGCACGGAAGACGATGCGGCCTTTAGAAAGGTCGTATGGAGTCATCTCAACAGTTACTTTATCACCAGTAAGAATACGGATGTAGTTCTTACGCATTTTACCAGAGATGTGTGCTGTCACTACGTGACCGTTTTCAAGCTCAACACGGAACATTGTGTTTGGTAGAGTATCAAGGACAGTGCCTTGCATCTCGATTACGTCTTCTTTAGCCATCTAATCCTCTTTCGAAATTTGGCGGTTTTCAACGGCTTGATTGTGCCGTTAAAATCAAAATATGTAAAGTTGTCGCGTATTCTACCCTCGCCACCGCTGATTTACTAGCCTTTGATGACGTTGAAATCGTACTTTATAGTTCATCGCAGGGCATTCATCGATTTGATAACCCAAATATAACCATTGTTTTTGTTCTTTCTGGGCATGTTGGATCTGGAATAGAACGCCAAGAGTTCCCATGGAAATGTCGATATCAGGGTCGAAGAAGGTATAAAACGCGCTCGTACAGTGAGACATGATGTCTGTAACGGCAATGCCGACTAACTGCCCCTCATCATAGATGTGCATGAACTTTGTAGCAAGCCATTCATTTTTAGAGAAATGCAGAAACTCTTCTTTCTTCGGTGGATACATGGTTCCCGAACGGTGGCGAGCGGTTATATAGCGGCTATACAAGTCAAACCAGTTGTCATCCATTTCATCTTTCAGCTCCCAACGCAGCGCTTTGGCCTTGTTGAGTATTCGTCGTTGGCTCTTGGAAAACTTGACCTCGGGAATCGACAGTCGAATCGCTTGGCACGATGAGCAATTATCGCAATGTGGTTTATAAATGGTTGTTCCACTGCGGCGAAATCCATTCGCAAGCAGAACTTCATAGTTATCTGCGGTGTGCATGTGTTCATCAAGCGTGACTGCCACTCTTTCTTCGAGGTGGGGTAAGTAACTGCAAGCGTGATTGTCTGTTAATCCAATTCTGATTTGTTGTAAATCTGGATTCATTAAGGCATTTCCTTTAGCCATTGTTTTTTAAAACATGCATCGTTAACGGACGTTTCTTTGAGTAATCGAAGAGAACTCAGGAATTCATCCCTATCAACCTCGATAGCGCCCAAGGATTCCAAGTGTGGGTTCATGACTTGGCAATCAATGAGTTGTCCGCCGAATTGTGTAAAGTGCTCGCAAAAGTACCATAGCGCAATTTTAGAGGCATTAGTCTTCAGGCTGAACATCGATTCACCGCAAAAGACTTGGCCTCTTTGTAAGCCGTAAAGTCCGCCGATCAGTTCATCATCTTGCCAAACCTCAACCGAGTGGCAGAAACCTAATGAAGCGAGTTTGCGGTAGGCTGACTGCATGTCGCTGTTTAGCCAGGTTTCTTCTTTGGGCCTTAGTGAAGAGCAATAACCAATTACTTTGTCCGTCGCTTGGTTGATGCTGACTCGGTAATTGTGCTTTCTTTGAAACTTTTTAAGACTTTTTGACGGTTCGAATGTCTTAGGATTAAATACCGCTCGCGGTGCAGGGCTCCACCAAAGTATAGGCTCACCTGGGCCATACCATGGAAATATACCTTGGCTATAAGCGTTCAGAATTCGTATGGGTGACAAATCACCACCGAACGCGAGTAGACCGTTGGGTTCATCAAGCGCGTCGAAGGGCGAAGGAAACTCTATACTAGTAGTATCAAGTTCGGTTAGGTATATAGTCATAAGTACCGCATTACAGATTAATCACTGACCAAGAGGTCTTTAGGAGTTTTACCATGAAGAAGTTGCTTTGGATTTTACTTGTTTTGCCCATGTTGGCAAATGCAGCTTACAACAGAAACCAAGCCAGACCAGTGAATGAGGTCGTTTACGGTGAGGTTGATACGGTCAGGTACATTACCCAACAGGAGATCGTAGAGTCGAAAGCGAATGGTTGGGAAACCTTGTTGGGTGCGGCAATTGGTGGTTTGGTTGGTAATCAGTTTGGTGGCGGCACAGGTAAAGAAGTCGCAACGGCGGTTGGTGCTGTAGCGGGGGCGGGGATCGCTCGTAATCGCGGCAATACGCAATATCGGGTGGAATATAAACTCGTTGAATTATTGGTTAAAACCAAGGATGACAATCTGGTTAACATCATTCAAGACGTTGACAATTCGATGTTGTTCAATAGAGGTGATGATGTGCGGATTCTCTATTTTTCAGATGGCGTTCGAGTTGATCTAGTGTACTAGTATACAAATGTGTTTGGTTGGCTAATTAATCGCCTTTATTGAGGGGATTAGCTCTGGAGTTCGTCGGAAAAGTTCGTTAGTCTGCAAGTACGAAGAATTATTCATCACCCGAAAATAAATACGCGCCAGTGACTTCGGGTGGTACAAGGACTATAAGAACTAATGGAAAGCCTTACGTTACAACCAATTCAGAAAGTGAGCGGGGAAGTTAACCTACCTGGCTCAAAAAGTGTTTCTAATCGTGCGCTTCTTTTGGCTGCACTTTCAACGGGAACAACTCGCCTAACAAACTTACTAGACAGTGATGACATTCGTCATATGTTGAATGCATTAACACAGTTAGGTGTTGATTATCAGTTGTCTGCAGACAAAACAGTTTGTGAAGTGACAGGTGTTGGTGGTGCATTCTCAAGTGACAAAGCCCTAGAGCTTTTCTTAGGTAACGCGGGTACAGCAATGCGTCCATTGGCTGCTGCACTTTGTTTAGGTCGCGGTGAATACGTTCTTACTGGTGAGCCACGTATGAAAGAGCGTCCAATTGGTCACTTAGTGACTGCTCTGCAAGAGGCCGGCGCCAACGTCGAATACTTAGAGAACGAAAATTACCCACCGCTGAAGATCACGGGTACTGGGCTAAAGAGTGGTACAGTTTCTATCGATGGTTCTATCTCTAGTCAATTCTTGACGGCATTTTTGATGGCTGCACCTTTAGCTGAAGGCGAAGTGACCATCAAAATCGAAGGTGAATTGGTTTCTAAGCCTTACATCGATATTACGCTGCATATCATGAAGCAATTTGGTGTGGATGTTATCAACAATGACTACCAAGAATTTGTGATTCCAACTGGGCAATCTTACATAGCACCCGGTGATTTCTTGGTTGAAGGTGATGCATCATCTGCGTCATATTTCCTTGCAGCCGCTGCTATCAAAGGTGGCGAGATTAAAGTGACAGGTATTGGCAAAAACAGTATCCAAGGTGATATCCAATTCGCTGATGCACTTGAGAAAATGGGTGCTGAAATCGAGTGGGGTGATGACTACGTTATCTCTCGTTGTGGTGAGCTAAAAGGCATTGATATGGACTATAACCATATTCCAGATGCGGCGATGACAATTGCGACAACGGCTCTGTTTGCTAAAGGAACAACCGCAATCCGCAATGTTTACAACTGGCGTGTGAAAGAGACGGATCGCTTAGCGGCAATGGCAACAGAACTACGTAAAGTAGGCGCTGAGGTGGAAGAGGGTGAAGACTACATCATTGTTAACCCTGTGGCTGAACTGACGCACGCGGCGATTGATACTTACGATGATCACCGCATGGCGATGTGTTTCTCATTGGTTGCTTTGAGTGACACCCCGGTGACGATCAATGATCCAGGTTGTACATCCAAGACATTCCCTGACTACTTCGATAAGCTGAAAATGCTGAGTCTATAAAAATACTAAGTCTATAAAAATGATAAGTATATAAAGGTCCAGGAACAAAAAAGCTTGCCTAGATGGCAAGCTTTTTAATTATTGCTGAATTGTAAATTCTTTCGAAAGGTGATGCGCCAAGTACTTAAACATGTTAAATACCGCGGTTGTATTTTCTGTCGGCATTCCGTTGTTGTCTAAGAAGTATTCACCTTTGAAAATGAGTACATCGTCTTTTTCTACTACGCTGTTTGCGCGCATGCCTTCAATGTAGTCATCATGTGATTGGATAATTTGGTTTGCGATAAGCAGTAAATCAAATTCTGCTATTACTTTCTTTGTCATGAGTTTATCTCTGATAACTGAATATAACGTTGAGTTTATGGTGTCGAACTAGAAATTCAATGATTTCACAACCGATTAAGAGAGTCTTTTCAAACATCCACAATTTATTTTGTGATTTATGACAAAAATAATTGAATGGGGCTCGCGTTAGATTCGCCGACAAGCTTAGTATGAGCGCGTTTAGACGTAATGCCTGATGAATAGGCTCTTGCAAGTATTCTTAGTGAGTACTTTATAGCTTCTTTGTATTGTGACTCTTTTCTCTATGAGTCGTCGAATTGTCGAGCGATCAGATCCAATTTTGAAAAAAGCGGTTGATCTTCTAGTAATCTCGCACAATAGTAAAAAAAGAAGCAATGAATTTAGAATATCATGCGTAAAAGCCCACAAGTAAAATTGTTGGTGTTGAAGCATCGTGATTAAGGACGTTAGAGTCAATATGGGTAAATCGCTCGTTATAGTGGAGTCGCCAGCCAAGGCTAAAACTATCAATAAATATCTTGGCAAAGACTTTGTCGTTAAGTCGAGTGTAGGTCACGTTCGTGATTTACCAACGGCGGGTCAAAGTACAGGTCAAAAGGCTGCTGCAGTTTCAACCAAGGGTATGAGCCCAGAAGATAAAGCTCGTATCAAGAAAGAAAAAGATCGCAAAGCGCTTATTAAAAAGATGGGTATCAACCCTTATCAAGAGTGGGAAGCGAATTACCAAATCTTACCGGGCAAAGAAAAAGTCGTTGCTGAATTGCAAAAACTGGCTGAGAACGCAGACCATGTTTATCTCGCAACCGATTTGGACCGCGAAGGAGAAGCTATCGCATGGCACCTTCGTGAGATCATCGGTGGTGATGAAACGCGATACAAACGAGTGGTTTTTAACGAAATCACTAAAAATGCTATTCAGCAAGCTTTCGAAACTCCAGGCGAGCTAAATATCGACGGCGTAAACGCACAACAAGCACGACGTTTTATGGACCGTGTTGTTGGCTTTATGGTGTCACCACTGCTTTGGAAAAAAGTAGCACGAGGCCTATCCGCTGGCCGTGTTCAATCTGTAGCTGTAAAACTACTGGTTGAACGTGAGCGCGAGATCAACGCTTTTATCCCTGAAGAGTTCTGGGATGTGCATGCTGATACCAAAACGGCAGAGAAAACAGATTTCAGACTGCAAGTCGCTCAAAAAGACGGTGTTGCGTTTAAACCTGATAATGAAGCGCAAACACAAGCTGCAGTAAGCGTTTTAGAAAAAGCGCAATACGAAGTATGTAAACGTGAAGACCGCCCAACTAAGAGTAAGCCGTCTGCACCTTACATCACGTCGACTCTGCAACAAGCGGCGAGCACACGTCTTGGTTACGGCGTAAAGAAAACCATGATGTTGGCTCAACGTTTGTATGAAGCGGGTTACATCACTTATATGCGTACTGACTCGACCAACTTGAGTTCAGAAGCTGTAGAAGCCGCACGTGAATACATTGGTTCTGAGTTTGGTGCACAATATCTTCCACCGAAAGCGCTTGTATACGGCAGCAAAGAGGGCGCACAAGAGGCTCACGAAGCGATTCGTCCTTCGAGTGTCGATGTTAAGTCTGAAGACCTAAACGGCGTAGACGCGGACGCACACAAGCTTTACTCGCTGATTTGGAATCAATTTGTTGCATGTCAAATGACACCTGCGCAATACGATTCAACGACGGTAAGCGTTAAAGCTGATGAGTACACGTTAAAAGCGAAAGGCCGTATTCTTAAGTTTGATGGTTGGACTCGCGTTCAACGTCCAATGGGTAAAAATGAAGATACGATTCTTCCTGCTGTACAGGTTGGTGAAAAGCTAGACCTAATCGCATTAGACCCTAAACAGCATTTCACTAAGCCGCCAGCCCGTTTTACTGAAGCGGCGCTAGTTAAAGAGCTTGAGAAGCGTGGTATTGGTCGTCCTTCAACGTACGCATCAATCATCTCTACGATTCAAGACCGTGGTTATGTAAAAGTTGAACAGCGTCGTTTCTATGCTGAGAAGATGGGTGAAATTGTTACTGACCGTCTAGATGGCAGTTTCAATGACCTAATGAACTATGACTTTACGGCTCGTATGGAGCAGAAGTTAGACCAAATTGCAGAAGGCGAAGCAAGCTGGAAAGGCGTGCTAGATAACTTCTTCGAAGACTTTACAGGCGATTTGGAAAAAGCCGATTTAGATGAAGACGCTGGTGGCATGAAGCCAAATCATATCGTTGAAACCGATATTGAGTGTCCAACTTGTAGCCGTAAAATGGGTATTCGTACAGCTTCGACTGGCGTATTCCTAGGTTGTTCTGGTTATGCACTTCCACCAAAAGAGCGCTGTAAGACAACCATTAACCTTGGTGATGAAGACGGTATTATCAACGTTCTTGAAGAAGACGTTGAAACCGCAGCACTTCGAGCGAAAAAGCGTTGTCCGATTTGTGAAACGGCAATGGATGCTTATCTGATCGATGATAAGCGTAAGATGCATGTGTGTGGTAACAACCCTAACTGTGAAGGTTATGTGGTTGAACACGGCGAATTCAAAGTGAAAGGCTATGATGGTCCGCTTGTTGAGTGTGACAAATGTAGTTCTGACATGGTTTTGAAGAATGGTCGTTTCGGTAAATACATGGACTGTACGAGTGAAGATTGTAAGAACACTCGTAAGATTCTGAAGAATGGCGAAGTAGCGCCACCTAAAGAAGACCCAGTGCATTTCCCTGAACTCCCATGTGAAAATTCAGATGCATACTTCGTACTTCGTGATGGGGCTTCTGGTTTGTTTATGGCCGCGAGTAATTTCCCTAAATCACGTGAAACACGTGCACCATTAGTGGAAGAGCTGGTTCGTTTTAAAGACCGTATCTCACCTAAATTCCAGTATCTGGCATCAGCACCGGTTGCTGATCCTGATGGCAAGCCGACAGTAGTTCGTTTTAGTCGTAAGACAAAAGAAAACTACGTTCGTACCGAAGTGGACGGTAAACCTTCAGGTTGGACCGCTTTGTACATCGACGGTAAGTGGGAAGTTACGGATAAACGTAAAAAGCCTAAAGAGAAGTAACTGAATGTGTGACCCGATCTGATATGGGTTGACATTTTATTGATGAAAAAAGCAGCCATTAGGCTGCTTTTTTTTTGATCTGAATATGACTAATTATGCTGTCTCTCGATCGTCGGCCTTACCTGTGTCTATTTGTTAAATTCAGGTCATGAAATAAATGAAATGGATAATAATCTTTAATTATGCAACCTTAACGTGATTGTAACTTAATTAAAATATTGTAAGTCACAGATCAGGTTTTAGTTGTATACCTGATGTATTCCGAGTGTTAACTTAATGTTTCATAAAAACAGTGTAATGTGAGCTGCTTTAAGTCTTAGGAAAGCAATCGGCTTACATAACACAGAATGGCGTATTAAAAATTGAAATCGACCGGAAAGTCGATAACGTATATAAAACCAAGTGCAAACAATAGTGCACACTTAACAACGTTTGGCTTAGGATATTTTCACTGCATGTGAATGGATATTCGTTAAGTACCGAAATAAGTGTTGGTGCTCATCCCCCAGAGGAAGATACCTCTTAGAGCACTAACATCGACAAGCTATAAATATATGGAGAATAAAATGGCTGGTGTATTAGGAATGATTCTTGCTGGTGGTGAAGGCTCTCGCTTAAGACCTTTAACTGAATCTCGCAGCAAACCCTCGGTTCCTTTCGGTGGTAGTTACCGCTTAATTGATTTTGCTCTGAATAACTTCGTTAATGCTGATCTAATGAAGATCTACGTATTAACACAGTTTAAGTCACAATCACTGTTCCATCACATGAAAAAAGGTTGGAATATCAGTGGTATAACCGACCGTTTTATCGACCCAATCCCTGCGCAAATGCGTACAGGTAAGCGTTGGTATGAAGGTACTGCAGATGCTATTTATCAAAACCTTCGCTTCATGCAGTTGGAAGAACCTGATCAAGTTTGTATTTTTGGATCAGATCATATTTACAAAATGGACATTAAGCAGATGCTTGATTTCCATAAAGAGAAGAAAGCGGCTTTAACCGTTTCTGCATTGCGTATGCCGCTTGCTGAAGCATCTGAATTCGGCGTTATCGAAGTGGATGCTGAAGGACGTATGATTGGTTTTGAAGAGAAACCGGCTAACCCGAAACCAATTCCAGGTGACCCGGAGTCTGCGCTTGTGTCTATGGGTAACTACGTATTTGAAGCTAACGAGTTGTTCGCAGAACTTGTTGAAGATGCAGATAGAGAAGACTCGACACATGATTTCGGAAAAGACATCATTCCAAACCTGGTTCCGCGTGGTGATGTGTTTGTTTATGACTTCAGTACTAACCGTATTACTGGTGAGAAAGAAGAAGTTTATTGGCGCGATGTAGGTACGATTGACGCGTACTGGCAAGCTCATATGGATCTTCTTGAGAAAGATGCGCCATTCTCGCTATACAACCGCAAGTGGCCACTACATACATACTATCCGCCACTACCGCCGGCTACGTTTACTGATTCGGCAAACGGCCGTGTTCAGATCATCGATAGCTTAGTGTGTAACGGCAGCTATGTACGTGGCTCTCGCATTGAGAAGTGTGTATTGGGTTTCCGCAGTAATATCGCATCAGCGTGTGATATTAGTGAGAGTATCTTACTCGGTGATGTGAAAGTGGGTGAAGGTTGCGTACTTCGTCGTGTCATCGTCGATAAAGATGCAGATATCGCACCTGGAACACAGATTGGCGTAAATCTGAAAGAAGATAAAAAGCATTACCATGTCTCTGACGATGGTGTAGTAGTTATTTCCAAAGGAGCTCGAGTTGGTTACTAAGACTCTCTCGGTACTTTTTGTAGCGTCTGAAGTTGAAGGCTTGATTAAAAGTGGTGGCTTGGCTGATGTAGCCAAGGCACTGCCAAAAGCGTTACAAACACTCGAACAAGATGTTCGAGTGACCATCCCTGCTTATAGAAACATTCCAAACATTGATTCAGCTGAAGTGATTTTGTCGACCGAGCTCGATCATTGGCCTCATACTGCTTATCAAGTCAAAAAGTTGAGTGTCGAAGGTGTTCAAATCTTCGCTATTGAATGTGACAAGTATTTTGACCGTCCTGAAATGTACGCAGAGAACAATCAAGCGTATGCTGATAACGGAGAGCGCTTTTCGTTCTTCAGTACGGCTTGTTTGGATATGCTTCCTAAGCTCGCGTTCCAACCTGATATCATTCATGCAAATGACTGGCACACAGGCTTTGTGCCTTTCTTGCTTAAATCACGTTATCAACAACACGAATTCTTTGAAAATACGCGCAGTGTTATCTCGATTCACAATGCAGTTTTCAAAGGGGTGTTCGCATACGATGAACTGCAATGTCTGCCAGAGATGCACAGTTACAATGTGCCTGAAGCATCTGTAAGTGACACGCATGTCACCATGCTAAAAGCAGGGGTGATGTGTGCCGATAAGGTCAATGCAGTAAGCCCAACGTATGCGGAAGAGCTGAAAACGGAGTTAGGTAGCCATGGCATGGCAGCAGAGTTCCAACATCGTTCGGCCGACTTATTTGGTATTCTCAACGGTTGTGATTATGGAGCTTGGAACCCGGAAACAGACGCTTCCCTTCCTCGTAAATTCAAAGCAACGAAACACAGCATGACTCGTGGAAAATCTGCTTGTAAGCAAAAACTGCAACAAGATGTTGGTTTACCCGTTACCGATTGTGCGGTTTATGGTATGGTTTGTCGTCTGACCAACCAAAAAGGCGTTCATTACTTACTGCCTGTCATCGAGCAGTTCTTGAAAAACGAATTGCAGATCGTGATTGTCGGTACTGGTGATCCGGTTTTGGCGAGTCAATTGAAAGAGTTATCAGCACTTCATTCAGACAAGTTCTCATTCGTAGAAGCCTACAATAATGAACTAGCGCATTTGGTTGAAGCGGGCTCTGATTTTTTCTTGATGCCTTCTGAATTTGAGCCTTGTGGCTTGAACCAAATCTACAGCATGGCTTACGGCACTTTGCCTATTGTGCGCTCTGTTGGTGGTTTAAAGGACAGTGTGAATGATTACGATCAGGATCCCGAGATAGCAACAGGCTTTGCTTTTGAAGAACCAACACCGCAAGCATTACTAGCGGTATTACATCGCTCATTACTACTTTATGCTCAAAATCCATCTGAAATTAAGCGCGTTCAACTTTACGCGATGCAACAAGATTTTAGTTGGGAAGATGCGGCAGAAGAATATCTTGCGATGTACCATTCTGCATTTTAACTTGTTGACTTAGCTTTAAAATACAGTTGTTGAATAACAACTGTTCATAATAAAAGAAGGCGCTCTGCTGATAGAGTGCCTTTTTTTTTCTGGTCAGATCACATCACGTTTCCAAAGACAAAGCTTGCAAACTCATTTTAGTCAGGTAGAAAAGGTGGTCAGGTATTCACATGACTAGTGTTGGGTTTGACACTATTATCACTTAAAATTCTTAATTGCGTGATATCTTTAGTCATCGCCTTGTGATGAGGCTTAGCTCCATAAATAAATTAAGCGATAGGTATGTCTGAGAGTTTATTATTTCATAAAACATTTACTCACCCTACGAGTGATGAGTGGGTTGTGTTTGTGCATGGCGCAGGGGGCAGTTCCTCCATTTGGTTTAAGCAGATCAAAGCGTATAAACAGCATTTCAACTTGCTTCTCATTGACTTGAGAGGGCACGGTAAATCAGACAACATACTTAAAGATCTGATTTCGAACCGTTATACGTTCAAATCAGTAACGCTCGATATTCTTAAAGTGTTAGATCATCTAAAAATCCGATCCGCACACTTTGTTGGTATGTCTTTGGGTACAATTATCGTTCGTAACGTGGCCGAACTGGCGGCAAGCAGAGTACGTTCGATGGTGCTTGGTGGTGCTGTCACTAAACTCAACACTCGATCTCAAGTCTTAATCAAATTAGGAAACCTGAGTAAGCACATCATTCCTTATATGTGGCTATACAGCCTTTTTGCTTATGTTGTGATGCCGCAAAAAAGTCAGAAAGAATCACGTCACCTGTTTATCCGCGAAGCGAAAAAGCTGTGCCAAAAAGAGTTCAAGCGCTGGTTTATCCTCACGGCTGATGTGAACCCATTGATGAAATACTTTAAAGACAGGGAGTTGCCGATTCCGACTTTGTATTTGATGGGCGAGCGCGATTACATGTTCATCAAACCCGTTAAAGAAATGGTCGAAGCGCACGAGTCGAGCGAGTTGGTAGAAATTGCCAACTGTGGGCATGTATGTAATGTAGAAAATCCTGAAGAATTCAATCAACAATCTATCGCTTTTATCCAAAAGCAAATTCAGTGATTCTCTGGGTTGGTTATCAGACTCGATGATCCAATAGAATTAAAATAAAAACGGGAAGCTAATTTAGCTTCCCGTTTTTATTTGGAGGAGGTATTTGATAACAACTGAAACTCTGCTATTCAGGCGAAGCAGCGCCGCACTGCCAACAAGACCCGAATTGTGCTTCATTGATTTCATGACACTCACCACAACGCCACTCTTCATAGATGATCGAATCTTGCTGTTTTTGGTAGTCATTGACGATCGTGCGGGCTTTACTAGCGAGTTCTGGCTCATGTAACCATACGTAAGGGTCTGTATCTTCGGTAAATGGGGTTTCACCTTTTAAACCAAACAAACCCTCACCACGGACTTCACACGCAATATTCTCACTTTCTAACAATCCACAGATGATATGAGCTTCTGTTGGATTCGATGCACTGAAGATTTTCATTGAAATAGAACCTTATTTGGCTGCATGCGTTACTAAGCTATTTAGCTATTTAGCTATTTAGCTATTTAGCTATATACGTTACTCAGCGACAGGTGCTGAGCGAAATTTGTTCATTAACCATTTAGCAATAATTGGGAATACACCCAGTAAGGCAAATGACAACAGTACTGAGGGAGACACGATGCCCGAAAGTGAATCAATTTCTGCGAGTTGAGTTCCGGCATTCAAGAAAACGGCGGTACCCGGCAACATACCGATTTGGCTAGTAATATAGTAACGACTCACCGACATCGGTGTTAGACCCATCAATAGATTGATAAGGAAAAACGGGAAAACAGGAATTAGACGTAGCGAGAATAAGTAAAATGCACCGTCTTTTTCAACGCCCTTATTTATGGTAGCTAACTTGTCGCCAAACTTGGTTTGGATCCAGTCACGTAACAAGTAACGACTACTTAAGAAGGCGAGGGTTGCACCAATAGCGCTCGCGAAAGACACCAGCAGTAAACTGTTCCAAAACCCAAACAGCGCAGCGCCTAACAGCGTAACAACGGCAGCGCCAGGAATTGAGAAAGCCGTAATCATGACATACGCGACAAAGTAGATAGCGGCAGCGGCAATGAAATTGCTCTCAATGTAGTCATTCAAAACAGCTTGCTGGGCTTTTGCATTTTCAAGCGTTAAGTACTGGCCGAAATTGACGCCTAACAAGACGATGGTTATGACCAACACAATACCCAATATCATTTTTTTACTCATTGATACTTCCTCTAAATTTTCAATGCATACCATTAGTTTTTCAATGTATACCATTAGTATAGATAGACAGGCAAAGCATAGAATAACTTTCACCAGATATAAAAAAAGCCGCAAAAATGCGGCTTAGTTATCTATATAGTTTGAACTGACAATGTTAATTGACGTGATTGATAAGCTCTTCACGACGTTGCTGCGGTATAACAGACCAATGTGTACCATTGATCGCGCCTTCTAGCGCCCATAACAGTTCAATACTGACAGAAGACGCATGCGATTCTTTGATGGCGTTAAATGCGTTTACAGAGCCAGATTCATATAAACGTTCTACAGAATCGATCCCTGCCTTTTTCAACATCCGCTCGGTGGCGAGTCGAAGGTTAGGCAGATCTTTGAGTCTAGTTGGTTTAGCAGAAGATTGTTCAGCTTTCTCTTCTTTAGCAAAACCTAGAGACGTAGTCGCAAGCTGCAAGATTTTCTCTTGGTCTTGCCATAAGCCTTCAGGTAAAGCGAAATATTTAGTAACGACAGGAAAACCACGTTTTTTGTAGACGTATGGTTGAAATCCTTGTTGTTCGAATTGTTGTGTTGTGCATTTGTCAGCTCGTATATGCAACTGGTCATTCACAACCAGGGCAAACATAGTGTCATCAGCAAAAAGCCCGAATCCACCAAACATTGAGCGTGACTTAATTTTTCCTAGGGGCTCAAATAATTTCATTGAGTCCTTTAGTATCGGTTTATCCATGTTATTTATCTCGGTGTATTTGAACTACGCCACCAAATAAGCAGGTCCGAGAGATTAGCAAAATGTTGCAATTAAATTGTCAATAGGCTGTAAATTACTAAAGTATTAGCAGTTACTGCATTTTGCCATCGGTAACCCCGCTACCATACCAACGAGTGGTTTAGGCCGGAAGCTTTGCGTCCCACTTTTTCAAGTGGTTTGCCCTGTGCGTGACTGGGTTATTAGAATAAAGTTTTTGTTGAATTAGGCTCACACTTCTTATTTCAAAATGTGATATTGCTTCAATTAATGATCTTTGAATTATGCACTCAAGTGCACCTTGTTTGTTAAAAAAAAAACGCACCTAAAGGTGCGCTTGATTAAACTAAACTCATTACATCAATTAATTTAACGTTTTAACTGTACTTCGCTCAACAATTTCAGGGTGCATTTCGAAGACGCGTTTTTCGTGGTCTTTGTCTTTTATACGCTCTAGTAGTATTTCGAATGCATTTTTACCAACACGGCGCTTAGGTTGGTGAACCGTCGTTAACGGTGGAGAGAAGTATTCAGCCAATTCTATGTTGTCGTAACCGATCACTGAGATATCTTCAGGAATACGAATGCCTTTTTCTTGTAATCGGCTCATCAGTCCTAATGCCATCGTGTCGTTAAAACAGAATACTGCGGTTGGGCGCTCTTCCATCTCAATGATTTGGTCAGCAGCAATCACAGCTGTGTCACATTCAAAGTTGCCTTCGATGATCATATTTTCATCGGCAGAAATCTTTGCTTCGTTAAGTGCGCGCTTGTAACCGGCAATACGTTCAACACACGCTGCTTTGTCTAAGTGGCCACTTAAACATGCAATCTTGGAGTGACCGCGCTCAATGAGATATTTGGTTGCTAGGTAGCCACCTTCTTCAGAGTTATCGATGATCTTATCAGCCTGAGAGCTTTCAGGGCCCCAGTCCATGATAACTTTAGGGATGTCTGCGTGACGGTCTAACATCTCTCTTAGTTCTTCAGTCAGGTCAGAACACATAACTAAGATGCCATCTACACGTTTCTCAGCAAGCATTCGAATGTAGTCACGTTGCTTTTCGTAGATACCGCCCGTATTACATAGGATCAAAGTGTAACCTTGACGGTAGCAGTAGCTCTCAACACCATCGATAACTTCAGAGAAGAATAGGTTAGTTGATTGAGTCACTAGCATACCGATGGTGCGGGTTGTATTGCACTTCAAACTACGAGCAACGGCACTTGGCGCATAGTTCAGTTCGTCTACGGCTTTGTTTACTTTTTCTTGAGTCGCTTCAGCAACAAAGCGAGTTTTGTTGATTACGTGAGAAACGGTTGTTGTTGATACGCCGGCTAAGCGTGCGACATCTTTTATAGTGGCCATGTTTTTATCCTATTAGAAGCTACTTTCCCAAAGTACGGAATGAAGTAGCCGTTAAGCTACCTAACTAAGAGCTTAAATTTGTAGGGCTCTTTGGGTACTAAAGTGCTAAAAAACAAAAAACCGCTATTGAGCGGCTTGTCTTAACACCGAAATGCTCTGAACTTCAATAAGTGTAGCATTTCGTGAATGTTTCATATTTTATCGTTTGCGGTCACAATTTTAGACTGACTAGAAATTACTCGCAATAAAATTCACCCAGAAATCCGGGTGAATGGTCACAATTCTATTGAATTTATTTATCGAGTCGTCAAAAAAAGCTTATTCGCCAGCTAGGTATTGAGTGTCTAATTTGCAGAATGCCAATAGCAGGGATGAGACTGAAGCGTAGAAACCGAATGTGTCAATGTCATGACATTTAACGTTGAACTTTGGTACCCAAGTAAGCAGTTGCTGTTCGATAAATTGCTGTTGAACAGCGAAGGATTTCTCTAGTTCTTCTTCAAGTTCAGTTTCGTTCGAACGAATGATTAGATTACCTAGGAAATCGAGTTCGATAGCAATGTGGTCAGCTGGCTCTTTTAGGTCTTGGTTAACCACCAAGTTGTGTTTAGCCATGATCTCTTCCATATCTTTTGCTGGCTTATCGTTCAAAAGGCCAGTCTGGCCGATATACATAGAAGCGTAAGGAAGTGCGCCATGTTTATCAGTCTTTAAGAATAAGTCACAGAAGTCAGCAGACAATTCTAATTGAGCATCTTCACGTGTTTGTAGACGGTTTAGCGCATCCACTAAGCTATCAATCGCCGGCTTTAGTGTTTCATTTTCACCTAAACCAGTTAGGAAAGAACGAATTTCAACAGAGTGGTAGTGATCGAGTTCTTCTTGAGTGAGCTCTTTAGCGAACAAGCTTGATAGCCACCAGTATATTTCTGCTCGTTGTTCGTTGAATGCTTTCGTATCTTTCATTTCTTAGATCCTGATTTAGTCTTGTGGTGTGTGTGTACCTAGCATCGTCGAGTGATTTATGTATAGACACACCAAGGCTGAATAACAAGGTTATTTGCGAAACGCAAAGTTACTCGTTAGTAGTAATGCCTATATTGAATTGCGATGGGGGACAAATAGCAAGGTTTAAGATTGTCTTGTATCAAAAAAAAATCATGTTTCTGGCTTTTATCTTCTGTAGTACTAGAATTGTTACGAGTTATGAATAGAATGGTCACTGAAACTATTAAATAAGAAAAGTGGTGTAGATGAGCTATCACGTATTAGTCGTAGAAGATGATGTGGTAACCCGAAGTAAACTGGTTGGATATTTCCAGAATGAAGGTTACACAGTGAGCGAAGCTGAAAGCGGGGCTCAAATGAGAAAAATGTTAGAAGAAAATAACGTTGACCTCATTATGTTAGACATCAACTTGCCAGGCGAAGATGGATTGATGCTAACTCGCGAATTACGCAGTCAATCAGACATTGGAATAATTTTAGTTACTGGACGCACGGATAGCATTGACAAGATCGTTGGCCTTGAAATGGGCGCAGACGATTACGTTACTAAACCCTTCGAACTTCGCGAGTTGTTGGTTCGAGTTAAAAACCTCTTGTGGCGTATTTCGGCTGCTCGTAAAACTGCAGCGGTTGCGGTAGAACAAACAGAAGACGAATCTGTGGTTCGTTTTGGTGAATGGACGTTTGATATACCTCGCCGTGCGCTAAGCAAGAACAGCGAGCCGGTGAAATTGACCAAAGCTGAATATGAACTATTGGTTGCACTCTCTTCTTACCCTAACCAAGTATTAAGCCGTGAACGTATTTTGAATATGATCAGCCATCGAGTAGACGCGCCGAATGACCGCACTATCGACGTGTTAATCCGTCGTATGCGTGCAAAAATGGAGTTTGACCCTAAGAATCCACAAATTTTTGTGACGGTTCACGGTGAAGGTTACATGTTTGCTGGTGACTAATTTCCGTGGAAAGCTGATTTCAGTAACGATACTTGAACGTAAAAAAACCGAGACATCGATGATGCCTCGGTTTTTTTGTTACTGAACTTTTTAATTGTTTACCGTCGGAGTACTGCTCTCGACAGGGTCATTACTTGTGTCTAGCCAATCTCGCAAGCTTTGCCAAACTAATCCCATCGTCTCATGCCAATAGCGCTCAGTCTGCTCGAGATAGATAGCCTTAGGCATATACTTATTCCATGGTTCAACAATCCCTTCTTGTGCAAGGTAGTTGGTTGGAGCTGGTAATGGTTTCATGCCCGCGGCATTGAATTCATTAAGTGCGCGAGTCATATGGCTAGCTGATGTCACGAGCACCATTTTCTTATTCTTAACGAATGCAGCGGCTTGGCGAGCTTCTTCCCACGTATCTTTCGCAGTTTCAAGCAGAATGATATCGGGTTTTGCCACGCCGAGTGCTAGCGCTACTTTAGCCATCATTTTGGCGTTGCTCACCTCAGTGCCTGCGCCATAACCAGACAAAATGAGTTTAGCTCCAGGGTAAAGACGTAAGATACGAATCCCTTCACTTAAGCGCATCAGACCGGTGCGGCTAAGTTCTGATGTTGGTGGGATTTGGTCATCAACAACGTGACCACTTCCAAGAACCATAATGTAATCGACGGTATCATCGATAGGTAAAAAAGCGGTGTGTTGCCTTTCCATTGGCATTAAAAGTTGACTAGAAACAGGCTGGAAAGCGATTAGGAAAATACCACAGAGGGCTGAAAGGGTAATTAGGCAACCTGTCTTCCTTTTTGCAGTAAACATCACTAGGGCTAAACCCAGAAAAGCGAGAATTAACATTGCTGGCAGTGGCATCAGTAACGAAGACACTACTTTTTTCAGCTCAAACATATCCGAATAGTCCGAAAAAACATCACTTAGTAGTAAAAAGAGACATCGCCTCTTTATTCCTGAAATTCCTGTGACAGAATAGCAGGCACGATAGGACATAATAACTCAAGTAGCCGTGACTGAAGACCGTAATTTCGACGATATTGCCCACAAATTTGCAAAAAACATATACGGCTCTGACAAAGGAGAGATCCGTCAGTGCATCGTATGGGAAGATTTAGAACAAGCTTTGAGCAAGTTTGATCAATCCGCTTCGCCGCTGCATGTCCTTGATGCAGGCGGTGGACTTGCACAGATGTCACAAAAAATTGCGACACTAGGCCACAACGTTTCTCTGTGCGACCTCTCCTCTGAAATGTTGAAGCTCGCAGAAGAAAGTATCAGCGAAGCGGGTTTGCTCGAGCAATATCGATTTATTCATTCTCCGGTACAAAAAGTGGCAGAGCATCTCGAAGAGAAAGTCGATTTTGTGATGTTTCATGCCGTAATGGAATGGCTAGCAGACCCCAAACAGGCACTTGATTTATTGTTGGAACAAGTAAAACCCGGTGGTATTGCCTCGATAATGTTTTACAACCACCATGGTTTAGTCCTGAAAAATGTGATTTGTGGCAACATTCCTCATGTATTGAATGGGATGCCACATCGAAAAAGGTTTAAGCTGCAACCACAAAAAGGCTTGAAGCCTGAAGAGGTTTATCAATGGATAGAAGACGCTGGTCTAGATATCTGTGGTAAATCAGGCATTCGCTCTTTCAGTGACTACATAGGTAATATGGAGTACATGGGTGATTACCAATTTGAAGATGTGTTGGAACTAGAGAAACAGCTATGTCGCCAAGAGCCATATCTGTCGCTAGGCCGTTATATTCACGTTTGGGCTCAAAAACCTGCGCAATAACAGCGGTGAATGTGGTAAAAGAAGCCACAACATGCGCTATGCCATCGTAAGAAGCCGCGTCATAAAGAAATAGGCGTCATATCTAATACGTTCGATATGACGAACAACAGTAACAGGAACCACAATGAGTGAAATGACTCAAACTGCCGAAGAGCAGCCAATTGATGAGTTGGTGGGCTGGGTCAAGCAGCATGATTTTTCATTAAACTTGCCACCAGAGCGCTTAGCATTTTTGATTGCTATCGCCGTATTAAGCAATGAAAGGTTCGATGAAGAGTTGGGCGAGGGTGAACTGCACGATGCATTCACTATTGTCACTCGACTGTTTGAAGATACTGGCGAAGCGTCTGCGTTTCGTGCCAACAACGCTATCAATGAGTTGGTTAAACAGAAGTTGATCAGCCGCTTTACCAGCGAAATCACAGATGGTGCAAGCATTTATCGCTTATCGCCATTGGCGATTGGTATCTCAGATTATTACTTACGTCACCGCCAGTTTTCTAAATTAAAACTGTCTATCCAGCTTTCTATGGTTGCCGATGAGATGGCAAAAGCCATTGAAGCCGCCCAGAAAGGTGGAACTCCGGGACATTGGAGAAGGAATGTGTACGGCGTGCTCAAGTATTCTGTTGGCGAAATTTTTGATCAGATCGATCTCAACCAGCGGGTTATGGATGAACAGCAACAAACCGTCAAGCAGCAAATTGCGGATCTGTTAAATAAAGATTGGCGAGAAGCAATCAACAACTGTGAGTCTTTGCTATCAGAAACCTCAGCCACGCTAAAAGAGTTGCAAGACACCTTGCAAGCGGCGGGTGATGAACTGCAAACCCAGATTCTTGATATTCAAGAAATTGTTTATGGTGACGATGAGCTCGAGTTCGTTGGCGAAACCCTATTTGGTTTGCAAATGAAGCTAGACCGAATCACCAGTTGGGGCCAACAAGCGATTGATTTGTGGATCGGCTACGATCGCCACGTGCATAAATTTATCCGTACCGCGATCGATATGGATAAAAACCGTGCCTTTAGCCAACGCTTGCGTCAGTCAGTCACTGACTACTTTGATGCGCCTTGGTTATTGACCTACGCAGACGCAGAAAAACTCACGGATCTTCGCGATGAAGCACTTGTGATCCGTGATGACGAAGTGATGGGGCAAGCCCCAATCGACGTAGAATACGAAGAATTTGAGCAAGTGAACGATCTACTTTCAGAACGAATCGCAGATATGTTGAAAGCTCACAAACAGCAAGGTGCGCCAATTGATCTTGGCCTTGTGCTGCGTGATTACCTCGCAGCGCACCCTCGCACACACCATTTTGATTTAGCCAGAATTGTTGTCGACCAAGCCGTGCGCTTAGGTTACTCAGAGTCTGACTATCAGGCTATTCAGCCGGATTGGCAGGCAATCAACGATTTCGGTGCAAAGGTACAAGCAAATGTCATTAACAAGTACTGATGATTACATGCCAGAGAAACTGGTAAAAGCGATAGCGAACCCGTTGTTTCCTGCGCTAGATAGCATGTTGCGTTCAGGCAAGCATGTTTCAACAGAAGACCTCGATAACCATGCGTTGCTTTCTGATTTTGAAGTTGAGCTTCAGCATTTTTATCAACGCTACAATACGGAACTGGTAAAAGCGCCTGAAGGTTTCTTCTATCTGCGCCCGCGTTCTACGTCTTTAATTGGTCGTAGTGTGTTGTCTGAGCTCGACATGCTGGTTGGCAAAGTATTGTGTTTCTTATACCTAAGCCCAGAGCGTTTGGCTCATGAAGGCATCTTCACCAATCAAGAGTTGTTTGATGAACTGATGTCGTTAGCGGATGAGAAAAAACTCATGAAGCTAGCAACCAACCGTGCGTCTGGTTCTGACTTAGACAAAGAAAAGCTGTTTGAAAAAGTACGTACTTCTTTACGCCGTTTACGTCGTATCGGCATGCTGATCGTGATTGGTGAAACAGGTAAATTCCGTATCAGCGAAGCGGTGTTCCGTTTTGGTGCGGATGTTCGTGTTGGCGATGATATGAAAGAAGCGCAATTACGACTTATTCGTGATGGTGAAGCTGTTGTTCATACTCAAGAACCTAACCAAGGTAGCTTGTTGAATGAAGAGCAAACGGAAGCCGTATCAGAAGTTGAACTAAACGTGGACGAAAACGGTCAACAAGACATTTTTAACGATCAAGCTGACTTTGACCTTGAGTCAAACGATGGCGAACAAACAAAAGTAGAAGGTGAAGCATGATTGAAAGAGGTAAGTATCAATCATTAACCATGATCAACTGGAACGGCTTCTTTGCGCGTACTTTTGATATTGATGGATTGGTTACAACGCTTTCTGGCGGTAACGGTGCGGGTAAGTCGACCACGATGGCGGCATTCATCACTGCACTGATCCCTGACCAAAGCCTTCTGCATTTCCGTAACACAACGGAAGCGGGTAGCTCACAGTCGTCACGCGATAAAGGTCTTTACGGTAAGCTTCAGCCTGGCGCATGTTATGCCGCGCTAGATGTCGTGAACTCACGTAATCAACGCCTATTGTTTGCAGTAAAACTGCAGCAAGTTGCGGGTCGTGATAAGAAGGTCGACATCAAACCGTTTGTAATCCAAGGCCTTCCAAGCAATGTGAAGCCAACGGATGTATTGATCCAGAACGTTTCAGACAGCCACGCTCGTGTGTGTCAACTGAACGACGTGAAAGCAGCGGTAGCGCAATATGAAGGGGCGCACTTTAAAGCTTTCTCTTCTATTGTTGATTACCACTCACAGATGTTTGAGTACGGTGTTGTTCCTAAGAAACTGCGTAACAGCAGTGACCGTTCTAAGTTCTACCGTTTGATTGAAGCATCACTTTACGGCGGTATCTCAAGTGCGATTACGCGTTCTCTGCGTGATTACCTTCTACCGCAAAATGGCGGTGTGAAGAAAGCATTCCAAGACATGGAATCAGCACTACGCGAAAACCGCATGACGCTAGAAGCGATCAAAACGACTCAGTCGGATCGTGACTTGTTCAAGCACTTGATCACTGAATCTACGAACTACGTGGCAGCAGATTACATGCGCCATGCCAACGATCGTCGCAACAAGCTTGATCAAACTATGAAGTTCCGTGGTGAACTGTTTGGTTCTCGTGAAACCTTGCTTGATCAAAACAACTTGTTGAACCGCGTTCAAGAAGAGCTTGAGCTGTTGGTCGATCAAGAATCGGCACTAGAACAAGATTATCAAGCGGCTTCGGATCATCTTCAATTGGTTCAAACTGCACTTCGTCAGCAAGAGAAAATTGCTCGCTACAGTGAAGATCTAGAAGAGCTTAATGAGCGTCTAGAAGAACAGATGATGGTAGTTGAAGAAGCTCAAGAACGAGTACTTCTTGCTGAAGAACAGGCAACCATTACTGAAGAAGAAGTGGATAGCCTGAAAACTCAGCTTGCTGACTACCAACAAGCGTTGGATGTTCAGCAGACTCGTGCGCTTCAATACCAACAAGCGGTTCAAGCATTAGAGAAAACTAAGCAGCTACTTGATGATGAGTCTATTACGGCAGAAAGCGCATTAACTCTGGTTTCTGAGCTAAAAGCACAAGAAGAATCAAGCACTCAAACGTTACTGTCGACTAAGCATAAACTAGACATGTCTTCTGCTGCGTCTGCGCAGTTCGACAAAGCGCTCGCTCTTGTTAAAAGCATCGTTGGTGACGTTGAGCGTAAAGAAGCGTCTAACAGTGCTAAGCAAGCGTTAGAAAAAGGCCGTAACGCAAAACACGTTGTTGAAAACGAACAACAGTGGCGTGCTCAGCACCGTGACATGGCTCGTGATGTGGCGCAGCAGCGTCAAGCAAAAGAGCTTGCGACTGAATACCAAAAGCAACACAACATCTCACTGACTGACGAAGCGGTTTTCGATGAAGAACGTGAACGCCATGCAATGCAGATCGATTCTCTTGAGTACGCTCAAGAAGAGCTGCGTGAAGCGAAGAGTGAGCAACGTCGTGTGCAACAAAACCACGACCAAGAGATTCAAAAACTTGAGTCTATTGCTCCAACGTGGATCACGGCGAACGACGCACTTGAAGCCCTAAGAGATCAAACAGAAGCTGAGCTAGAAGATAGCCAAGCAGTAATGACTCAAATGCAGCAAGTGCTTGAAGACGAAAAATCTCAAGCGGTAGCGAAAGATCAATTGGCGACGCGCCGTTCTGAACTTGAACAAGAGATAGAGCGTTTAGCTTCTCCGGGTGGCTCTAACGATCCTCGCCTGAAAGGTCTGGCGGATACGCTTGGTGGCGTGCTGCTTTCTGAGATCTACGATGACATCACGATTGGCGATGCACCGTACTTCAGTGCGATGTACGGCCCGGCTCGTCACGCAATTGTGGTTTCGGACCTTGATGGCATTAAAGAGAAGCTGGTGGATCTTGATGATTGTCCAGAAGATCTTTACATCCTAGAAGGCGATGTAGACGCGTTTGATGACAGCTCGTTCAATGCCGATGAGCTTGAAGGTGCGGTGTGTGTTCAGCTGAACGATCGCCAAATGCGTTACTCGCGCTTCCCTGAGATTCCATTGTTTGGCCGTGCGGCTCGTGAGCAACGCCTAGAGAAATTGCGTGAAGAGCGTGACGTTGTGGTAGAAAACCATGCCAAAGCTGCGTTTGACTCTCAGAAACTGAATCGCCTATACCAAGCATTTAACAGCTTTGTTGCTAAGCATCTGCACGTTGCGTTCAACGCAGATCCCGAACAGGCGCTCGCGTCTATTCGTGATAAGCGTCATCAAATTGTTCGTTCTCTGGCTGAGCTTGACTCTAAAGAGCAACAACAACGCAGTCAGCTTCTACAAAGCAAGCAAGCACTTGGTGCACTGGACAAATTGGCACCAATGGTTCGTATTCTTGAAGACGAAACATTAGCTGAGCGTCTCGCTGAATTAGAAGCACAACTAGAGCGTCTAAGCGAAGCTAAGTCTTACTTGAACACTCATGGCAAAGCGCTTACTTCATTAGAGCAAATCGTTTCTGCACTCGATGCTGACCCTGAGCAAT
Source organism: Vibrio sp. 1F279 (assembly GCF_041439815.1). Classification (NCBI taxonomy): domain Bacteria; kingdom Pseudomonadati; phylum Pseudomonadota; class Gammaproteobacteria; order Vibrionales; family Vibrionaceae; genus Vibrio; species Vibrio sp. 1F279. The sequence goes on from NZ_JBGOOU010000021.1 coordinate 82,054, forward strand.
TCGAAGCTTTGGAAGCCGAGTATCGTCAGGCAGACAGCGCGTTACAAACTCTAAAAGGTAAAGTGTTTGCTCTTTCTGACTTAATCGAACGTCGTCACTACTTTGCTTACGCAGATTCTGTTGACCTGCTTAACAAGAGCAGCGAACTGAGCGAACAACTGAAAGCGAAGTTGGTTCAAGCAGAACAAGCACGAGCTAAAGGCCGCGATGGCTTGAAGCAAGCTCGCGAACAGATGAACCAGTACAACCAAGTATTGGCAGCACTGAAGAGCTCGCACCAAGCGAAGCAAGAGACGGTTCAAGAGTTCAAGCAAGAGCTACAAGAGTTCGGTGTTAACGCTGATGAAGGTGCTGAAGAGCGCGCGGTTCGTCGTCGTGACGAGCTTCAAGAGCGTTTGCATACTTCTCGTAGCCGTAAGAGTGAATACGAACGCACGATTACCTCAACTGAACTTGAGATGAAAGCGCTGGCTAAGCGTCTTAAGAAAGTTCAGAAAGAGTACACCGAGCTTCGTACCTTCGTTGTTGCAGCAAAAGCCGGCTGGTGTTCAGTACTTCGCTTAGCTCGTGAAAATGATGTTGAACGTCGTCTCCATAAGCGTGAACTGGCTTATTTAACGGCGGGCGAACTTCGCTCTATGTCGGATAAATCACTGGGTGCGCTACGTCTGGCTGTAGCCGACAATGACGACCTGCGTGATTCGCTGCGTCTCTCTGAAGACAACGCACATCCAGAGCGTAAGGTTCTGTTTTACATTGCGGTTTACCAACACCTTCGAGAGCGCATTCGTCAAGACATCATTCATACCGATGATCCGGTTGAAGCAATCGAAGAGATGGAAGTAGAGCTAGCTCGACTAACAGAAGAACTGACGCAGCGTGAAAACCGCTTAGCGATCAGCTCTGAGTCGGTAGCAAGTATCATAAAGAAAACGATTCAGCGCGAGCAGAACCGTATTCGTATGCTCAACCAAGGTCTGTCGAATATCTATTTTGGTCAGGTTAAGGGCGTGCGTCTGAACGTTAAGATCCGTGAAAGCCACGAGATTTTGCTATCAGGGCTAGCGACTCAACAAGAGCAACACAAAGACTTGTTTGAATCAACGCGCTTTACCTTCTCAGAAGCAATGGCGAAGTTGTTCCAACGTGTCAATCCGCATATCGATATGGGTCAACGTTCTCCACAAGTTCTTGGTGAAGAGTTACTGGATTACCGTAACTATCTAGAGTTAAGTGTTGAAGTTAACCGTGGTTCAGACGGTTGGTTACAAGCGGAATCGGGTGCATTGTCTACGGGTGAGGCGATCGGTACGGGTCAGTCAATCCTATTGATGGTTATTCAGAGCTGGGAAGAAGAGTCACGTCGACTTCGTAGTAAAGACATCGTTCCATGTCGTTTGTTGTTCCTTGATGAAGCCGCTCGTCTGGATTCTAAGTCGATCTCTACGCTGTTTGAACTGTGTGACCGTTTAGGTATGCAACTCCTGATTGCTGCGCCAGAGAACATTAGCCCAGAGAAAGGTACAACCTACAAACTGGTTCGTAAGGTTTTCAAAGATCACGAACACGTACACGTTGTTGGTCTGCGTGGTTTTGCTCAAAATAAACCGGTATCTCCTGTTCAAGAGCTTATCGAACTACCTTAGAAGCGTAATCTATCTACCGTAAATTAATGGCCTCGAAGTATACACTTCGGGGCTTTTTTTGTTTGGCAGCTTCACGGGTCTCGTATTCTTTTGGTGAGGGTGAGGGTGAGGGTGAGGGTGAGGGTGAGGGTGAGGGTGAGGGTGAGGGTGGTATTCCTGAGCTATTTATAATGACTGACTGTGATTGGCATGACTCAGCCTGAACTTATTACCATATAAAAAACCGCCTTCTCAGAAGAGAAGGCGGTTTTAATTACGTTATCTTTTTTTAAGCCGAAGATTTTGATACTTAGGCTTTAACGTATAGGTTGTCGGTACGTTTAGCTTATCTAAGATTAGATCTTAAACATCTTTATCGTTTGATGCAGTTCGTCCGAAACATTATTAACATTTTGCGCTGTTTGAACATTTTGCTGGACGTCATCGACAGTCGCTCGCGCCAAATCATTTACATTCACTACATTTTCGTTGATTTCAACGGCTACTTGCGATTGTTCTTCCGCTGCAATCTGGTTGTTCATGTCTTGAATTGTCCCAATCTCATGCTGAATAGTATTCAGCATTTGACTCGCTTGATCTGACTTTTCACGAGTTACTTTAGCTGTTTCTGCATTTTCAACCATAAGCTCAACAGATTGTTTTGCTTGAGTTTGAAGTGATGAAATCATGGTTTGTATTTCGTTCGTGCTTTCTTGTGTCTTGTTAGCGAGGTTACGCACCTCGTCAGCCACGACGGCGAAGCCGCGACCTTGCTCACCCGCTCGAGCTGCTTCAATTGCTGCGTTTAGTGCCAGCAAGTTTGTTTGCTCAGCAATACCTCGGATAACATCAAGTATGCTACCTACATTTTGAGTTTCTTTTTCTACACCAAGAATCGAATCTTGAACCTGCTCAATATTCGTTACAAGTAAGCTGATTTGCTGGTTCATGTCACCCACAGTCTCAAGACCTGACTGAGATGAAAGGCTTGCCTCATTGGATGATGATGATGCCTGCATCGCATTTTGAGCCACTTCCGCAACAGTCGCGGTCATCTGATTCATCGCGGTTGCAACTTGCTCTAGCTGCATCATTTGTTCTTCTGATGAGGTGCTTAACTGATTTGAAGAGGTCTCAAGAGATGAAGATTGTGATGAGAGAGAGTTTGAAGACTGCTCAATATTGCCAATAATGCCTTGGAGGTTACCTGCCATTTCAAGAGTTGAACGATAGATCCCTGTTTCGTCACCATTTAATTTAGGGATATTGGTCAGGTCTCCTGCCGAGATTCGACTCACAAGAGCTTCGATGTATTGTGGCTCTCCGCCAATAGGACGATACATTAATCGGGTGACTAATAAGAATGTTATTCCGGTTGCCATAACCGCGAAAATTAGACCAACTACAGTATTTATTTTCACCATCGCATTTGAAGGCGCTTCAATGTCGTCCCAACTTGCCCAAGCCCAGGTATTCCAACCTAATGACTCAATTTGAGATGAAACGACATAAAAGTCGCCTTTATCTGGAACATTGTAAGAGTGCTCACTGGTCATCTTACTACCGTGTTCACGGTATGATGGTCGAAGATCGTAGATATTTTTACCAATAAAATCTTCATAGCTAGCGGCAACAAGGAAACCATCTTGGCGAGAGACAAATAAGTTTGGCTCTTCAGATAGCTCGTTTATATAGTCTGTAATATCACTCATTTTAAGACTAAGGCCAATCACTGCTTTCGTTTCGCCCCTGGCTTTAAATGGAATAACAACTGACATAGTTAAATGCCCTGTTGTTGCTAGGTAAGGGTTAGTTACTGTATCGTTTTGCACCTGAAAACCCAAGGTTGAACCATTCGCGTTGTTTTTGCTTAGCATTAAAATTAGGAATGATACCTTGATTTTTAACGTCGTAAGTTTTGCCATCAGGAAGACCGATGTAAATATTAAGAACACCAAGAGATTCTTTACTGTTCGTCATCATTTTCAACAGCATCGGGTTGATCATGATGTTACCGGATCTATCAGTATGGATACTGGTTGAAATGCTTTCCAAAGCGCCGAAATACGCTTCCATTTTCCCTTCGACAGCTTTGGCTACAAGAAACGATTTCGTAGACAAGTTATGACGGTAGTCATCCGTGGTGGCAGACTTAAATTCGAAATATCCTATCGTAGATATAACTAAAATCGTTAAACAGATTAGGCCGCTAATTGTTAGCATAATCTTATTTTTGACGGTCATCATAGCATTTCCTTAACAGTTGTTGCTTATTTTATTGACTAAATTATCTGTATGCTAACATAGGGTTACAATTTATTTGTTGGTCGTTTTGTAAGGGAACGTCGTTACAAACAAGCAGTGTGAATACTTATGCGTGGGATTTACAGTGAATAGGGTATCTACACAAATTTGATGGGTTTTAATTGATTTTGATGGTGCGTATTTTTCTACTTCCTAGGCGGAATTAGCACAAATAAGTACCTTTTAATCTATTTTTGGTGTGAATGTGTTGCTGAAGTAAGCGTATAGAAAGGATTGGGATGCAAGGGGAGATAACCCCAAACACCCCAAATTTTGGCCTAAAATTTAAGTGACAAAATTTTGACTAGTTGTGACCGAACTGTTTTGCAGCGTAAGCAACACGCTCCGCAGGTTTTGGATATTCAGCAGGCGTGCCAAGGTTTTCAATATGATGCAGTCTAGGAAGTAGCCCCGCGCCGTTCGCGATTTGGATAGCTAAACCAGGTCGAGCATTAAGTTCTAGTACCATAGGGCCTTCTTCTTGGTCTAATACCATGTCAGTACCCATATAGCCTAAGCCCGTCATTTCCCAAGCACTTGATGCTAGAGTTAACAGCTTTTCCCAGTGAGGAACTTGTAATAACGCGAGTTCTTTACCCGTATCTGGATGGTGTGTAACAGGCTGATCGAACTGAACCGCTCGAACCGCTTTACCTGTCGCAATGTCTATACCCACACCAACAGCACCTTGGTGCAAGTTAGCCTTACCATCTGAATCTGAAGTGGACAGACGCATCATCGCCATCACAGGGTAGCCTTTGAATACGATGATTCGTACGTCTGGCACACCTTCGTAGCTGAAGCCTTCAAAACACTCATCAAACTTGATGAGGTTTTCAACTACGGCCACATCGTTCTTGCCACCCAGCGAGAAAAGGCCCGCGAGCGCGTTACTGATATGGCGCTCTACATCTTCTTCATTGATAGTAGAACCCGATGGTTTGGTGTAAACCCCATCTTTATGAGAGATCACAACAAGGATGCCTTTACCACCACTGCCTTGAGCGGGCTTGATTACAAAGCCCGGCCACTCTTTAACCATCTTGTGGATTGTTTTTACTTCAGCTTGGTGACTAATAACGCCAATAAGCTTTGGCACGGTGGCGCCAGCCTGTTCAGCAATGATTTTAGTCTTAAGCTTGTCATCAACGAGTGGGTACTTGGAACGATCATTGTAGCGGCCAATATAACTATGGTTACGCTTGTTCATTCCCATTATGCCTTTGTCTTTCAACTTAAACGGTGAAGTAAATTGATCAAACATAACTTAGTCCTCCGCTAGCGGTTTAAAGCGACGAAGCTCGGTTAGACGGTAGCCTGTGTAGTTACCTAGTAACAAGATGGTCGCTAGAATAACAAGCTGTAAACCAATAAAGTTAAACGTTAAGTGCTGAATGAACGGGTTAGTCATACCTAAGTAAACAAGCACCGCGGTAAATAGAGAGCCGCCACCTTGAAGTACAACTTCTTTCGCGCCTTCTTCTTCCCAAAGGATAGACATACGTTCGATAGTCCAAGACAAGATAATCATTGGGAAGAACGTAATTGATAGGCCTTCTGTAAGTCCGATTTTAAACGCGACTACAGTAAATATCGAAATAATCATAATTACTGTAATAATTACAGCGGATATCCTGGCCACGAGCAATAGGTTGAGTTTGGATAAGTAACTTCGTATTACAAGACCGGTACCGACAATCAGTAGGAAGCCAACAATACCGGTAACCAACTGTGTTTGAACGAATGCCACAGCAATCAGAACGGGCATGAACGTACCAGAAGTCTTAAGACCTATGATGACACGTAGGAACACAACAATCAGAGCACCGATAGGAATCAGCATGATGGTTTTAAACATCGCTTGCTCTTCTAGCGGTAGACTATGAATGGAAAGGTTTAACAGTTGATCCGCTGATACTTTACTGTTGGTTGCTTCAGTTGGAGTAACTTCCTGAGCAATCATAGAGAAGTGAACTTTACTGTTCTGACCGCCAACCACGTCTAATAGAGATACATTTGATTCATCCCAAATTAACAGGTTTGGTTGAACTTGCTGCTCGCTCGATTCAGGAGAGAATAGAACCCACTGGTTATTATCCCAAATTTGGTTCATGTGTTGGATTGATTGGCGACGACGTCCGTCTTCCAGTTCAATAACACCGACGACTTTGTTGTGGATTTTAGCGGCAGAAAGTAGCTTGTGTGTCGCTTCCACTTTGGTCATGTTATTCAGAATCAGCGCTGAGTTTTGGCTGTCTGGATCGTTAAGCGTTTTGATTAACTCACGAGTAAAGGTGATGTTGTCTGCTGAGCGCTTGGTTGCTCTGTCAATCAAAGCAAGGGCCGCGGCTTCTTCAGGACCATCAAAGCTTGGTTGAGCCACATCACCTTCAGGAGGTGTTGAGGTAACGTTCGCTTGGCTATCGACTAAGAACTGTGTTTTGTAGTAGATAGTCTGCGGACCATCTGCGTGACGAATTGACCACTCAGCACGGCGACCTGAATCTGTATTCAAGTACGAAATGCCATAGCCTGGTGATGAAGCTGACTCGCCGATAAGTGTAAAGTTAGACTGTGTGTGAGGTGCGGCTAGTGAAACTTTTGCTTCTTTGCCCACTGCATTGAATTCGATACGAGCTTCAATGTCCCAAACCTGATTAGTCTCGCCTGGAGTCCAGGGTACACCGTAGGTTGTATGTCTGAACATACTCAGGGTTATACCTGCCACGATGAGCAGGAAAATAGAGATATAAAATGGAATTCTTGACGTCATAGCTTACCCTACTATTGTTATTTAACTTCCGTTTGTACGTACTTTTTACTTACATCTACTAGCGCTATGTCTTTGATAAATTCGCGCCCTAGTAATACAGGGTGACTCATTTGAGAGCGATCCGCCAATGTAAATTGCGCTTTTTCATGGATTTTTCCGACTTTTACCCATAATTCGATCACAGCTCGACGTTCTGTCTGATCATTGGTTGACTGACGGATTTTCACATAACGTACAACGGGCGCTTCGATCCATTTTTGGTCTTCTTTTGCTTGTGCTTTATCTGCCAAATGGAACTTAACCCAATCTTTACCGTTGCGTTCGAATTCTTTGATGTCGACGGCATTTAAAGAAGAGGTGGTTGCGCCAGTATCAACACGAGCATCGAAGCTTTGTTTGATAGAGTCGATCGATACTTTTTCAATACCGCCTAGAATAGTCGGCTGTGATGTAGGAGCGGTAGGTGCAGCTGCAACGGCAACAGGCTCGGCTTCTTTTAGCTCTTCAATGACCCTGTGTTCCATACTGGTCAGGTGAACATCTAATTGACTAGAAAGAGTGGTAATTTCGTCTTCCAAGCTTTCAATATAATCACTTTGATTACTTAGCTGCAGTTCAAGATTTTGAACCTTGTTTGCGATGTTTGTCTCTGAGCGGGAAATAGCGTCGAGAGTTTCTTGATGGTAGGTAGCACCGCTCGTGAGGGTGCAACCAGAGAGCAAACCAACCGCCACGATAGGCGATAATCGCTTAAACATATAAAAACCTTTGGAAATTAGAGAATAGTTCAGACTATTTAGAAGTTTATCCCACAAAAAAGGATGCGTGAAGCATCCTATTGTAAGAGTCTGGTCATATTGAATCGCAATGTGAGCGCTACGAAAATTATTGTCACTTAAGGGCGCTCACTTATTAAACATGAGCGCAACTTTTGTACAATTAGTTCTCTTTTTTATCAAAATCCCCACATATAAATAACGGTGGCTGTATGACGACAGAGCTTATGGTTTTGTGTAACAGAGCTTAAGGTTTTGTCGCTACTAGAATCGCACGCCTTGGTGCTGGGTGACCTTCTACGGTTTTACTTGGATCATTAGGGTCTAAGTAATCCGGTAGAGAGTTGTGTGTCATCCACTCCGTTGTGCGTTGTTCGCCAATCGTTGTAACATTTTCATCAACGATACGCACGTCTTCAAAGCCTACCTGTTCAAGCCAGCGTTTCAGTGCGCGTGCAGATGGGAAGAAGTAAACGTTTCTCATTTGAGCGTAGCGATCCACAGGCACAAGAACAGCGTTTTCGTCACCTTCAATCACTAACGTTTCAAGTACCAGTTCGCCACCAGATACCAATTGGTCTTTTAGTTGAATCAAATGATCAAGTGGTGAACGGCGGTGGTAAAGCACGCCCATGCTGAATACAGTGTCGTAAGCTTCCAGTTTTGGCAGTTGCTCAATACCTAGAGGTAATAGGTGAGCACGTTGGTCGTCGCCCATCAATTTACGAATGGCTTCAAACTGAACCAAGAATAAGTGAGAAGGGTCGATACCCACCGTCAAGCGAGCGCCTTCACCTAGCATGCGCCACATGTGGTAGCCGTTGCCACAACCTACATCGAGAACCGAACGGTTTTTCAATGGAGAGATATGTGGAAGCACACGATCCCATTTCCAGTCACTGCGCCATTCTGTATCGATATGAATGTCGTGAACTGTGTAAGGGCCTTTTCTCCAAGGGTGGAAAGTCTTCAGTAAGCTTTCTAACTTTTTAAGTTCACCCGTGTGGAACGGTGTAGAGCTGCCAATCGTCACTGAGTTTTTCAGATCAACTTGGTCAGGCACACCTTGCGGGATTTTATTCAGTGCACGCAACCAACGGTCGAAGTCGCCGTGTTCTGCATTTTGCCAATCCGTCAGCTGTTGAGGAAGAACATTAAGCCACGGCTGAAGGCGAGTGTCTTGGGCAATGAGTTGATAAAAATTGGCAAAATTAAACATAGTTTTTCACTGAGTTAATAGGGTCAATAAACCCTAAAATAGAAATTAAATTTGTCATTCCCTACAGTGAGGGACGAACATGATAGGGAGTCTCGGTTTATCGTACTTGATAGAGACCCCCAACACGCTCCTTCCTCGCTCTTGAGGATGACATTTTAGTACGAGCTGACTGGGTATGTGCGCTATTTAATCGCGAACATTGAACCGAAGTTGAAGCATTGGAACCACACTTCGCTACTTGAGAAGCCAATCTTTTCAAAACGTTGCTTGTGAACTGTAATCGAGTCAGGACGCATCACGTTTTCAATTGCGCTGCGTTTCTGGCTGACTTCAAGCTCGCTGTATCCGTTTGCACGCTTGAAGTCATGGTGCAGGTCGATAAGCAGTTCATTTGAACTTTCGTCTTCGAATACGTACTTTTCAGAAAGGATTAAGATTCCGCCCGGGCGTAAGCCTGCATGAATTTTTTCAAGCAGAGCGTATCGGTCGTCAGGAGACAGAAATTGCAGTGTAAAGTTAAGCACCACAACAGAGGCGTCTTTGATTTCCACTTCACGGATGTCGGCTTCAATCACTTCTACCGGTGTGTCACTGCGGTAGGCGTTTACATGCAGCTTACAGCGTTCAACCATGGCTTCTGAATTATCGATAGCGAAAATCGTGCAGCCTTCTTGCTGAATGTGACGACGCATAGAAAGTGTCGCAGCACCAAGCGAGCAGCCAAGATCGTAAATATTTGAATGTGGCTTTACAAAGCGTTCAGCCAGCATGCCGATTGCAGAGATGATATTGCTATAACCAGGCACCGAGCGTTGAATCATATCCGGAAATACTTCAGCAACCCTTGCATCAAAGGTGAAGTCTCCAATTTTATCAATAGGAGCGGAAAAGATATTGTCTGTGTTGCTCATGGCATTTTCTCTCGACAGTCAGCGTAATTGGCACAAAATTCATACCAAATAAAAGGGGACGTATTTTACGTAAAAAAATGGCTTGTGTCACGAAAACTGAGATTGATGAAAGTGAACGTGTGTTAGTAGTTGTTTACTATCAAAACATCGAGATTTGATGGTCGCCTTTTTGAGCAGGAAACTCCGCCAAATTAGGCAAGGTTATCTTTGTGTGTTCAGCAACTTGCGTCTGTAATTGCTTATAGATAGCAATCGCCAACTCAGGGGCGTGATTATTGTCTGGGGTGTGGATCATTAAATAAGGTTGTTTTCCTTCGTTTAACCAAGTCGGTAATTTCGCGAACCAAGGTTTAAAGAAAGCCAGATTGGGTTCCTGATCTGGATGACCAATAAAGCGAACCATCGGATTGTTTGCCGTCGCAATGGCATGAACCGGAACACGTGGTTTTTTTTGATGCGCGTCGATCACCGCTTCTGTGGTTGGTGGTGCGGAGAAAACAGGACGGCTATCCATAATGATGCGGTTGATCCCTTCTTCTATTAACCAATGATTGAAACGTTTTTCGGCATCGCCTTTATCAAAGAAACCAAGGTGACGAACTTCAACGCCGAGCTGCATGTCTTTTGGAAACAAGGTACAAAACTTTTGCAGGGCAGGAAGCATGCTGGGTTCGAAGCTATGGGGCAATTGAATCGTCCACTGACCAATGCGCCTATGTAGGGGCGACATGGTGAGCAGAAATTCTTTGAGTTCGGCTTGGCAATGTTTTAAGTGCTGCTGGTGGGTGATGAACTTAGGCAGCTTAAAAGTAAACTTGAAATCATCGTGACTCGCGGCTTTCCAGTTATTGACCGTTGAGACACTGGGTGTCGCATAGAAAGTCGTGTTGCCTTCAACGGTATGAAAAACTTGGGAGTATTTTTCTAAGCGCTCAGCGGGTTTTGTTCCTTTACCATAAAACTGACTTTGCCACTCGGAATGAGACCACATTGTTAACCCAAGTCTTAGAGGTAAAGTTTCTGTTGTTATTACACGATCATCCATCTATTACACCGTTATTTATCACGCCATCAGTCATTACAAAAAGTTTTTGGTTTGAAATTAGGGCGTGTTGATCTTTCGAGCTGGTTTTTGCAGCGAGTTGCTGGGTATTTATACAAGGCAGAGGCTTTGATGTGTAGCTAGCCTACATGAGAAGCCGATAAC